>NZ_JBBCIR010000096.1:0-41370 GCF_037189885.1 Paludisphaera sp. | reverse complement strand
CCCCCGCCGCCCCCCCCCCGGGGCACCGTCACCCCCGCGGGGAGAAGGGGGGAGGGGAACGGATTCCGGGACGCGGCGGGCGCGCCTGGCCGTGACGAGTTCGATGGGCGGGCGGACCTGGATTAATTCGCCGCTTCGTCGCGCAGCGTCTTCAGCAGGCCGACCGCCTCGTCGACGATCATCTCGCCGGTGCCGGGGGGGGTGAAGCTGTGGAGGCCGGTCCAGGTCTGGTAGCCGCCGTGCTCGAAGCCGCGACGGTCGGGGAGGTAGCCGACGTAATCATTGGCCAGCTCGAAGACGTAGGTGTGGCGGAACGGGCTGCGGCGCTTGATGTCCTGGCCCAGCACGGTGAAGAACTCGGCCGGGACGCCGACGACCGCGGTGTCGCCGATGCGGATCGCCTGCACCCAGGTCTTGCGCTCCTCGTTCTTCTTCGGGGCAAGCTCCTTCCGCATGTCGCGGAAGACGTCGACGACGAACTGGGCGATCTGGGGGTGGTCCTTCAGCTTGTACGCCTCGTAGGCCACCACCGCGGCGTCGTCGCTGGCGTCGTCGAAGTCGCGATACTTGATCGTGACCTCCTTGCGGATCCCCTTCACCCGGTCGACCGGGCGGGGCTCGGCCTTCGCGAGCGCGTCATGGACGGCGGCCTTCACGCGGATGATCATCTCGTCGGCCTTCAGCTCCAGGTTGTGCGTGGAGCCGGAGGCGCCCTGGAAGAACAGGACGGTCCCGCCGAGGTCCTCCTCCAGCTCCTGGGCGGCCAGGCCGTAGAAGGCCGGCGAGCGCGCGCCCGGCGTCCGGGCGCCGATGGTGTGCGTGGAGTGGTTGAACACGACCGCCTCGAGCTTGCCGTCGGGGCGGCGGAAGGCCCAGACGGGCAGCTCGGGGTCGAACGGGCCGGTGGGGCGGACGAAGTCCTCCGTGGATCCGGTCCAGTAGATCATCCCGTTGGAGAGGAGCAGCCGGCTGTTGCGGCCGACCGACGACTCCTCGCCCAGCCGGAATTCCATCGTCGCCGGGGCGAGCCGCGCGTTGGCCGCGACGGCCGCCTCGACGGCCTTGTCGCCCACCTGCCTCGCGAACGCCTCCTCGCGGCGATAGCCGTGGATCGAGACGGTCGTCGGCGCGTGGTGGGTGTGCGTGGCGTTGATGAGGATGTTGTCGAAGGGGACGCCCGTGGCCTCCTCGATCCGCCGCGCGGCATCGTCGAGGACGTCGCGCTCGACCATCAGGACGTCCAGCTCCACGAGCGCGACCTTGCCGCCGTGGGGATCCTCGACGACGATCGCGGTGGCGCGCAGCTCCCCTTCCTGCCCCGTCGCCTTGCCCGGGCCGATGCCGCCGCCGATGACCATCGAGTCGTCGGCCTCGAGGTTCGCCGCGGCGGCGCCGACCTTCAGTTCGCCGGCCGCCGCGGGGGCCGCGGCCAGCGCGAGCGCCACCAGCGGCGCGTGGAAGCGGGAGATGAGATTTCGTCGCATCGTCGAAGGATCTCCTGGGTGTTCCGTCCGGCCGCGCCGGGCCTCGGCGCGGGGGGTCAGTGTCGGGCCTTCTTGGCCTTCATCTTGCCCTTGGCGGCCTTCGCCATGTCGGCCGGGGATTGCGACAGCGGCGGCGCCGGCGGCATGGTGCCGGGGGGGAGGTTGGTGGGGGTGCCGGCCAGCCGGTCCTCCCCCCAGCAGCCGATACAGTAGACGGCGAGCATGGCGATCGCCAGGGCCCGCAAGGAACGTCTCGATCGTCGGGTCTTCATGGTCGCCTCCGGGCTCGCGGCGTCAGTAGGAGTCCGAGCTGATGACCTCGCCGCCGTTGCGGCTCCCCAGCGCCCACCAGACCGGCAGGCCGATCGAGTCCTTGACGAACCGGACGGAGCCGTCCGCCAGGGCGACGTTCACGCCGCCGGCGTGGTTGCTGCTGGCCGCGGCCGAGCCGGTGGGGCCGACGAACTGGACGTAGGGGATGTCCCCCGCGTTGCCGCAGTGGAGGCTGTTGGGCCGGGCGACGTGCATGTAGTTGACCAGGCAGACGTGCGTCGGGTAGGCCAGCAGCCAGTTGTAGCCCAGGTAGACCGAGGCGGTCACGTTGGGAGTCATCGTGACCGGCAGGGCCTGGCAGGCCGTGGCCGCCGCCATCGCCCCGGCGGCGCCGGTCCCCACCCCGCTGGTGTCCGCGCCGGGGAAGATCACCCGCCGGGCGTCCTTCGAGGCCGGCGTCATGGTCGCCACCGAGGGGTTGACTCCCAGGCCGATGAGGTGCTCGCTGAAGACCGCGGTGTTGGAGGTGCCGTCGGTGATCGAGCCGATCCGCACCGTCCCCCAGCCGCCCCCCCAGCCCTGGGTGCCGATCCCGCCGTTGAGGGCCAGGTCCTTGGGCGGGACGATGGTCCCGCTGTAGGCCTGGATCTGCCCCGGCCCGCCGAAGTTGCCGACGTAGCTGATCGTCGCCCACGGGTAGCCCGGGCGCTGGGAGATCGACTCCGACGGGCAGAGGAGCGAGGCCACCTGCGTGTAGCCCGCCGTCGTGATCTGGTAGCCGTAGCTCCCCTGGTGGAAGTTCATCGAGTCGAACAGGCCCCCCTGCTCGATCTGCGGCAGCAGGGCCACCGCCCACGACCACGAGAACCCGGAGTCCTGGGTCTCCGAGGTCGGGTAGTTGCATTGCATCGGGAACACGTCGTACGTCGACGCGTAGTTCTGGGCGGCCAGGCCCAGCTGCTTCAGGTTGTTGACGCACTGCGCCCGCCGGGCCGCCTCGCGGGCGGACTGCACGGCCGGGAGCAGGAGGGCGATCAGGACGGCGATGATGGCGATGACCACCAACAGTTCGATCAGGGTGAATCCTCGATTCCCGCGCATGGTCGGCACCTCCAAACCTGTTGACGTGCAAGGGTCGGTTCGGGACGTGGATCCGCGGCGTCGGCGTCGGCGCCCCCGGACGATAAGCCGGCCGGGGGCCTCGGAGAGGCTCGCGAGGCGCTGCTAGGAACGTGATGCGAGGATATGTTAAACGACCGTCATACCGGCGGGAATTGAGTTTCCATCCAATTTCCGCTAAGAAATCGTGTCATAATCGGGGAGGCGTCTCGAAGGGGGCGGAAGGGGGATCGCGGCCGACTCGCGCCGCGCGGCGACGGGGGGTGCTCATGGCCGGGAGCAGGCGCGGGCGACGTCCGGGGCCGCCGCGCGTCGCGCTGATCGTCGAGACCTCGATGGCCTACGGCCGCGAGATCCTCCACGGGATCGTGCGGTATGTCCGCGAGAACGGCCCGTGGACGGTCTTCTTCGAGCCCCGGTCGCTGCAGGACCCGCCGCCCCCGTGGCTGGAGGGCTGGGACGGCGACGGCATCATCACCACCATGTACCCCCAGTTCTCCGAGCTGATCCGCGGGACCGGCATCCCGACGATCGACCTGGACGACCAGGAGCCGCGATCCGGCCTGCCGGCGGTGCGGAGCGACCAGCACGCCATCGGCGCGATGGCGGCGGCCCACCTGATGGAGCGGGGGTTCGAGCGGTTCGGGTTCTTCGGCTACCCCCAGTTCGAGTGGTCGCGGCTGCGGCTCGAATCGTTCCGCCGCGCGGTGGAGTCGACGGGGCGTCGCTGCGAGGTGTACGAGCCGGCCCACGCGGTCTCCTGGGGCCACCAGATGCCGGCCTGGGAGGCCGAGGTCGAGCTGTTCTCGCGCTGGATCTCCGGCCTGCCGAAGCCGCTGGGGCTGATGGCCTGCAACGACTTCCGGGGCGTCCAGGCGCTCGACGCCTGCCGCCGGGCGGACGTGGCGGTCCCGGAGGAGGTGGCGGTGATCGGCGTGGACGACGAGAGCCTCGCCTGCGAGCTGGCCCACCCGCCCCTCTCCAGCGTGATCCCGGACTGCCGCGCGATCGGCTACGAGGCCGCCGGGCTGCTGGATCGGATCATGGCCGGCGGGCCCCGGCGGCCGGCGACGATCGCGGTGCCGCCCAGGGGAATCGCGGTCCGGCAGTCGAGCGACGTGACGGCGATCTCCGACCCGGTGGTCGCCGACGCGATGCGGTACCTCCGCGAGAACGCGGCGCGACGGTTCGGGATCGGCGAGGTGGCCGAGCACGTGGGGGTCTCGCGCAGCACGCTGCACCGCCGCTTCCGCGCCGCCACCGACGGCACGCTTCACGACGCCATCGCCGGGATGCGGATCGGCCGGGTCAAGCGGCTGCTCGTCGAGACGGAGCTGCCGCTCCACGCCGTGGCCGCCCGCTCCGGATTCGCCCACGTCGAGTACCTGATCGCCGCCTTCCGCAAGGCGACGGGCGCCACCCCCGGGGCCTTCCGTCGCGCCCATCGGGGGGCCGGGGGCCCCTGATCGGCGCCGCCATCCCCGGCCGATCCCCGGCGCGGCCCTGGAATTGCTTGGGAATGCCAGGGGGAGTGGCCGGATCCGGTCGCGCCGCCGGGCCGGGAGGCCGGGCGCCGCGCAGAGTCATGAGAAGGCGGCTATGTCCGTGAACATCGAGACCTCGCAGTACGAGTTCCTGGTCGACCCTCGCGGCCGGTCGTCCCGATCCGCTTCGAAGGGGCCGCACTCGACGTCGGTGACGCTCGACCTGGCCGCGACCTCGCACCCGGGCAAGGTCCGGAATCGCAACGAGGACCATTACATGGCCTGCCGCGTCTCCCGCGACATGGAGGTCCTCATGGACAACCTCCCCGCGGGCGAGGTCCCGCGCGACGTCGGCGAGGTCGGCTATTGCATGGTCGTGGCCGACGGCATGGGGGGGATGAACGCCGGCGACGTGGCCAGCATGATGGCCATCAGCACGGGCGTCCGCCTGGCCGACAGGTCCGTGAAGTGGGGCTTCAAGATCAACGAGCGCGAGGCCCGCGAGCTGCTCGAGCGGATCAGCCGCTACTTCCAGGAGATCGACCGCCGGCTGACCGACGCGAGCGAGTCCGACCGCCGCCTCTTCGGCATGGGCACCACCATGACCCTGGCCTACAGCGTCGGCGAGCACCTCTTCCTGGTCCACCTCGGCGACTCGCGCGCGTATCTCTGGCGCGGCGGCGCGATGACGCGGCTGACGCGCGACCACACCGTCGCGCAGGCCCTGGCCGACGCCGGCGAGATCCGGCCCGACGAGATCCGCGCCCACCCCCGCCGCCACGTCCTGACCGGCTACCTCGGCGGCCACCACGGCAAGGTCCGGGCCGACGTCCGCTGGGTCCGGCTGCGGGACGGCGACCGCCTCCTCCTGTGCAGCGACGGCCTCACCGACATGGTCGGCGACGACGCCATCCTCGAGGTCCTCGACCGCCGCGAGGACTCGAAGCGGACCGCCGACCTGCTGCTCGACAGGGCCCTGGAGGCCGGCGGCAAGGACAACATCACCGTCGTCCTCGCCGGCTACTCCATGCCCACCGACGACCCGCCCCCGATCGAGCGCCTCGACGCCGCCGCCGGCGGGGGGCCCAACCCCCTCGACGACACCGGCGAGTTCCCCCGGCCCGGCTGATCGCCGGCGCGGGGGCCCGCGCCCGGGGATCTCCACCGGGCGTCGCGACTTCTCGCGAACTTCGTCCAACAAAATCGCCACGAGGTGCGTATCAACGGAGAGGCCCCGATTGACGGGCCCCCCATCAAGTTCCTACACTTGATGGACCTTTCGCTCGACATCGACGGATCCAAGGCGGCGTACGTCCGCCCGCCTCGATCCTTCCAACTGCCAGCCAGCGGCCGACCTCGGCCCCGAGGATGCTGATGCCTTCGTCCCCGTCTCGCGTTCGCTTCGTGGGCAGCCGCGAACTCCACCGCGACCTCCCGAAAGTCCTGGAAAACCTTGAAGACCCCGATTGCCGATATGTCTTGACCATACATAGCAAGCCGAAAGCCGTCATGATCGGCGCCGAGGCGTTCCTGAGCCTCCTCCGCGGGGCGACCCCCGAGGACCGCCTGCTGGCCCTCCAGCTCGGCGCGCTCGTCCAGGGCCTGGAATCCGCCGGCGTCGACGCCGACGAGCGCGACCTCGTCGAGGTCTGACCGGACCATCGAAAATCGCGGCCCGCGCCGCCGGCGCCCGCGACCCATGCCGATCGAACGTGAAACCCGCGTCCCCTCTCCCGCCGGGAGAGGGGATGGGCCGTCGTCGCCGCCCCGCCTCAGCCCCCTTCCGGGGTCTTCACGCGGAACTCGCGGGCGGAGAACAGCCACGCGCCCAGCGCCAGGAAGAGCGCCGACGTCACCGCCAGGCAGGCGAGCGAGACCGACGCGGCCGGGGCCGTCTCCGGGTCGATCGACCACGGCCCGCCGTCCAGGCCCAGCCAGCGGACGGTCAGCACGCGCGCGTGGAACAGGACCGTCGCGTGGCGGATCAGGAACGGGATGTTCGAGACGAACCCCTCGAAGAAGATGACGTAGCCCACCCCCGCCACCAGCACGCGCTTCGTCAGCAGGCCGAGCAGGCCGAATATGCTGATGTACGCCAGCATCGACAGCGTCGAGGTCGCCGTCAGCACGCCCGCCTCGCGGGCCAGCTCCGGCGCGCCGAAGCCGCCCACGCCCCACCGGATCGCCGCGACGGTCGACGTCATGAACAGGGCGGCCAGCGCCGAAGTCGTCAGGACCGCCCCCAGGGCCTTGGCGACGTAGATCGCCCAGCGCGGGATGGGGCGGATCAGGAAGTACGTCAGCGTCTGCTCCTCCACGTCGTCCTGCACCAGGCTGGAGGCGAACAGCAGGGCCGTCAGCGGCACGATCGCCTGGGGGATCAGGACGTGGAGCAGCGCCGTGGCGCTGTCGTCGGGCACGTAGAGATGGGCATGGCGGCGGACGAGGATCGCGAGCGCCGTCGGCATGGCGAACATCAGGACGAACAGCCAGATCCGCTTGCCGCGGAGCTGGCGCGCCACGGTGATCCTCACCACCGCCGCCAGCGAGCCCGGCGACGGGAGGTTCGAGATCGCGCGGGCCTCGGGGGCGGGCGACGTCATGGGTTCACCAGGTACTTGAAGACGGCTTCCAGGTTGTCATCCTCCGACTCGATCTCCTCGATCGGCGCGTCGGCCTCGCGGGCGAGCCCCGGCAACCGCTGATAGAAGCGGTCCGGGGCGCGTGTCTCCACGACGATGGCCCGCTCGTCGCGCGGCAGCTCGATCCCCTCCACGTCGTCCCAGCGCACCAGTTTGGCGGCGAGGGCCCGGCGGTCGGGACCCTTCAGGACGATGCGGTGGGGATGGGCGTCGATCAGGTCGCGAATCTGGCGGACGTCGCCGAAGGCCACCAGCCGGCCCCGGTTCACCAGGACGATCCGGGACGTCAGCGCCTGGACCTCGTACAGGACGTGGCTGGAGACGAGGATGGTCCTCCCCGCTCGGGCCAGGCCGGCGATCAGCTCCATCAGCTCGTGGCGGGCGACGGGGTCGGTGCCGGTCAGGGGCTCGTCGAGGAACAGCACCTCCGGGTCGTGGATGAGCGCCTGGGCCAGCTTGGTCCGCTGGCGCATCCCCTTCGAGTAGCCCCGGACGGCGCGGTCGGCGGCGGCGGTCATCCCGACCAGCTCCAGCGTCCGGTCGGCCGCCTCGCGGGCGCCGCGGCGGCCCAGCCCGGCCAGCTCCCCGCAGGCGCGGAGGAACTTCCGGCCGGTCATCCACTCGAACATCGCGTCCTGCTCGGGGCAGAGGCCGACGTGGCGGTTGAGCCCGGCGTTGTTCCACGGGCGGACGCCCAGCACGCGCACCTCCCCCTGGCTGGGGCGGAGCTGCCCGGTCGCCAGCTGCAGGAGGGTGCTCTTGCCCGCGCCGTTGGGGCCCAGCAGCCCCGTCACGCCGGTCCCCAGCCGGAGCGTCAGGTTGTTCAGGCCGATCACCTGGCCGTACCACTTCGAGACGCCCCGGAACTCGATCACCGGGGGCTCGTCGGGGGGTGTCGCGTCGCTCGTGCTCATCGGCGCCTCACTTCAAGCGGTCGAGCGACCGGACCCGGGTGGACAGGACCAGGACCGAGCCCGCGGCCAGCCCCGCCAGCACGCCGGCCGACCAGGGCCATCCGGGGGGGGCGTCGTCGTCGAGTTCCTCGAAGTCCGGCGGCATGGGGGGCCTCGGCGCGTCGGGCGGGGCCGCCCCGCGCGGCGGGCCGATGGGGATGCCGAACAGCCCGGTGCGTCGGGGCCCGCCGAAGCCGGCGGCGCCCCGCACCGCGTCGCGGCCGCGGGAGAAGACGTCGGACAGGTGGGCCCAGTGGGCGTCGTGGTCGAAGAGGGCCTCGCGGACCGACGCCAGGTCGTCGGAGTACGACGCCAGCGGGGCCCACGCCCGCGCGGGGGTCTGCCGGGCGGCGTCCACCGCCGCGCCGCCGAGGAGCCACAACGCCACCCACATCGCCGTCACGAACCGGCTGTTCCGCGACAGCGACGACATCGCCAGCATCAGGAGCCCCATCGAGGCCGCCGCCACGGCGCTGAACGCCGCCGACGCCGCCAGGACGCGCCAGGTGTCGCGGAGCACGGACGGGTCCAGGCTGAACGCCAGGCCGATCAGGTACGCCAGCAGGGCCGGGGCCAGCATGATCGCGACCAGGAACGTCGCGATCACGCCGAACTTGCCGAGGAAGTAGTCGACCCGCCGCAACGGCCGCGACAGGTACAGCGGCAGGGCGTTGAATCGCAGATCCTGGCTGATGAGGTCCGGCCCCACGAGCATGACCAGCAGGAAGGCGAAGAACGTCTGGACCTGGAAGAACAGCGCGAACGCCAGGGTCCAGAACGTCGCGCGGAACGCCTTCGGCCCGTCGCGGATCTCTTGCGGCAGGTCCCGGAACAGGAACAGGATCGGCTCCAGGATCGTCGCCTGCTGCTCGAACAGCCCCCACAGGACCAGGAACCCGGCCAGCGCCAGCGCCGGGGCGAGCGCGCCGACGAGCGTGGAGACCATCCAGCGGTTCTTGAACTGGGCCTTCACCCCCTGGCGCGTGATCGCCAGCCAGCGGAGGCCGCGGCCGGCGAGCTTGCCGTCCCAGTGCTGATATCCCTGGTCCAGGATCGGCATCAGCCCGCCCCCCCCACGGCCCGCAGGAACACCTCTTCCAGCGTGCTCCGGCGCGGGCGGAGCATGCGGATCTGCTCCGACGACGCCTCGGCCGCCTCCCAGAGCGTCGCCGCGTCCGCCCCGGCCGGCAGGGCGACGAGCAGGCGGTCCTCGATCGGCGAGGACTCCACCCCGCGACGGGCGAGGACGCGGGCGAACGCGTCGTGGTCGCCGCGGACGCGCAGCTCGTATTCGCGGTCGTGGGGGCGCTTCAGGTCGGCGATCTTCCCCCGCGCCAGCAGCCGCCCCCGGCCCAGGACGACCACGTACTCGCAGACGGCCTCCACGTCCGGCAGCAGGTGGCTGGAGATGAGGAGGTTCATCCCCTTGGCCCGCGCCAGGTCGCGGCAGAGGGCGAGGATCTCCGAGCGACCGGCGGGGTCCATGCCGTTGGTCGGCTCGTCCAGGATGAGGAGCTTGGGGTCGTGGACGATCCCCGCGGCGATCTTCAGCCGCTGCTTCATCCCGGTCGAGTACGACTCGACGCGGCGATAGCGGGCCTCGTCCAGCCCGACGTAGTCCAGCATCTCGTGGGCGCGGCGGAGGGCGTCGCGCGGGGGCATGCCGACCAGCTCGCCGGCGTAGGCGACGAACTGCACGCCGGTCACGTTGGGGAAGAGGCATTCGTCCTCGGGGACGAAGCCGGTCGCCTGGCGGATCTCCAGGGCCTGGCGCTCGACGTCCATCCCCAGGACGCGGCCCCGGCCGGAATCGAGCCGGATGAGGCCGAGGAGCCCGCGGATCATGGTCGTCTTGCCGGCGCCGTTGGGGCCCAGCAGCCCCACGGAGCCCCCCGGCATCGCGACCGTCAGCCCCGCCAGCGCCGTCACGGCGCCGTAGGTCTTCGTGAGGTCTTCCAGCTCGATCAGCATCGCTCACCGTCTCTGGGGGCGTCGGACCCTCGGCGTCCACTCCAGGCGTTCGCCGCCGCGGCCGGTTTATTGTGCGACGACGGCCGGCCCGCCGCAATTCGCAGGCCCCGCCCGGGTCGCGTTTCCGTCTTGGATTTCCGGCCGGACCCGGCCACAATCGAAGGCCGTTGACGACCCATGCGCCCCACCACCGATAGCGAGAGACCGAGGACCGTGGCCGAACCCATCACTTACGACGACTTCGCCAAGATCGAACTCCGGGTGGCCAAGGTGCTGGAGGCCCGTCCCCATCCCAACGCCGACAAGCTCCTGCTGTTGCAGGTCGACGTGGGCGACGAGCGGAAGCAGATCGTCGCGGGCGTGAAGGCCCACTACGCGCCCGAGGCCCTCGTCGGCAAGAACATCATCATCGTCAACAACCTCGCCCCGGCGATGCTCCGCGGCGAGACCTCCAACGGGATGCTGCTGGCGGCCTCCTCCGGCGAGAAGGTCATCCTCCTGACCGTCGACGACCAGGACTGCGTCCCGGGCGCCCGGATCAAGTAATCGGGGGTCCGGTTCATGTCGATCGCGAGCGACCCCTCCGCGCTCTTCCCCCCTGGAGGGGGAAGACAGACTCCGAAGGAGTCAGATGAGGGGGAGCCCGCCCGAGTCGCATTGGAGGCCGGGACGCCCGCCCAGGCCGATGGCCTCGGGAGGGTTCTGGAAATCCCGACGGCCGTCTCTCTCGTCCCCCCCTCATCCGGCCCTCCGGGCCACCTTCCCCCTCCAGGGGGGAAGGCCGTCGTCGACAGCTTCTCGGTCCCTCGGCGAGAGGTCCGAGCTTGAGTCGGGACCTCGGCGACTTCCAGACGCCCCCCGAGCTGGCCGCGACGCTGGTCCGCCGGCTCGGGCGGATCGGCGAGCGGTGGCCGCGCGTCCTGGAGCCCACCTGCGGGCGCGGGAACTTCCTCCGCGCCGCTCTGGATTCGCCGAGCCCCCCGCGCGAGGCGATCGGCGTCGAGTTGCAGCCGGCCTACCGCGACGAGGCCCTCGCCGCGCTCGGCGCTCGCGCCACGATCCTGGGCGCCGACGTCTTCGCCGTCGACCTCGCCGCGCTCCCCTGGCGCGGCGACGGGCCGATCCTGGCGATCGGCAACCCGCCGTGGGTCACGAACGCCGCGCTCGGCCGGCTCGGCAGCGGAAACCGGCCCGAGCGCCGGAACGTCGACAACCTCCCCGGGCTGGACGCCATGACCGGGGCGTCGAACTTCGACCTGGGCGAGGCCGTCTGGCTGCGCCTGCTGGACGCCCTCGCGGATCAGCCGGCGACGATCGCCATGCTCTGCAAGACGACCGTCGCCCACGCCGTCCTGGCGCGGATCCGGCGTCGCGGGCCGTCGGCGTCCGCCGAATGGGTCGAGGTCGACGCCCGGCGCTGGTTCGGCGCGGCGGTCTCCGCCGGCTTCCTCGTCGTCACGCTCGGCGAGGCGTCCCCGCGCGTCCCCGTCTTCCCCGACCCCGAGGCCGTCGCCCCCGCGCGCTCGATGGGGTGGATCGGCGACCGACTCGCGGCCGACTTCGACGCGGCGTCGGCGCTCGCGTTCGCCGTCGGCCGGAGCCCGCTCGACTGGCGGCAGGGGATCAAGCACGACGCGGCCCCCGTCATGGAGCTGACCGCGGCGGGCGGCGCGCTCTTGAATGGCCTGGGCGACGCCGTGGACGTGGAGCCCGAATACCTGTACCCGCTGGTCAAGGGGGCGGACCTGGCGAGGGGCGTCGCGGCCGGCCGCTCCCTGATCGTCCCGCACCGCTCGCTGGGGGAGGACACGCGGGGGCTGGAGTCGGCCGCGCCGAGGCTGTGGGCGTATCTCCGGTCGCACGCGGGGCGGTTCGAGGCGCGGCGGTCGTCGATCTATCGGGGCCGGCCGTCGTTCTGCCTGTTCGGCGTCGGGCCGTACGCGTTCGCGCCGTACAAGGTGGCCGTCGCGGGGATCCACCGGCCGACCCGCTTCCGCGCGATCGGGCCCGTGGGCGGGCGGCCCGTCGTCCTGGACGACACCTGCTACCTGCTCGCTTGCGAGTCGGCCGAGGAGGCCGCGGTCCTCGCGGCGGTGGGGAACGACCCGATCGTCCTGGGCCTGGCGCGCGCCCTCGCGCCGCCGGCGGCCAAGCGGCCCGTGACCAAGTCGCTGCTGGGGGCGATCGACCTGGCGGCGGTCCTCGCCCGGGCCGACCGAGACGCCCTGGCCGCGCGGGCCGTCGCGGCGATGCGCGACGACCTGGGCCGGCGCGACGACCCGACGCCCGCCGTCGCGGCCGAGATCGCGCGCCTGGTCGCGGCTTCGTAGCGCCTATTCGTCCTTGTCCGCGTCCGGGTTCGGCTCGTCGTCGGGCTCGGGCTCCGGCTCGGGTTCGAGGGGGGCGAACAGGTCGGCGACGTCGGTGTAACGGCCGTACCTCTCGCGGAGCATGGCCTGGATCTGGATGGCCTCCTTGGGGCGGCCGGCCTGGAGGGCGGCGACGGCGCGGCGGAACTGGTCCTCGACGAACACGCGGCGGTCGTGGACGCGGGCGGCCAGGTCGTCGGCCCGCTTGACGGCCAGGAGGTGCCACTTGCGGTCCTCGGGGTCGTCCTCCGGGACCGTGTCGGCCATCTGCCGCCAGTAGCGCTCGGCCTCCACCTCGTTGCCCTCGGCCTCCGCCTTGGCGGCCATGGCGTGGTACATGGCGAACTGGCGCTCGCCGTTGGTCTGCGGCTGGGAGAAGGGCGTCGGCGTCGGGCTGGCGAGGAGCCGGGCGCGGCCCTCGGCCTCGTCCAGCACCAGCTTGTCGCGCCAGGCGCGGGTCTCCCCGCGGTAGGGGTGGTCGGGGAAGCGGGCGTCGAGCGGGTCGATGTATTCCCGGATGGCCTCGATCCAGTCGGACCGGCGGGACGATTCCATCAGCGGGACGGCGCGACGGTAGAGGTATTCCTGCCCGGGGGGCCAGAGCCAGTAGGCGATGAAGCCGCCGATGACCAGCAGGCCGCCGACCAGCCCGGCGATCTCCAGGCGCTCGCGGGTGAGGAAGCCCGGCTCGTCGTCGATCGAGAGCGCCGGGACCGCGCCGGAGGACCGCGACTTCTTCTTCCCCTTGGCGGCCGCCTTCGGCTTCTTCGGCGCGACGCCGATCCCGGCGCGGGAGGGGTTGGCGGCGGCGTCGCCGGGCTCGGGCCAGACCATGGCGACGGCCTGCTTCCTGTCGGCCTTGTCGCGCAGCTCGCGGAGGATGACGGCGACGGCCTCGGCGTCCCAGGGGCGGTCGGCGGGGGCCTTGGCCATCAGCGAGACGACCACGTCGTCCAGCGCCTTGGGGATCTTCTCCACCTTGTCGCTGGGGCGGGGGGGGGGCTCGTTGATGTGGCAGTGCATCAGCACCACGGCCGACGCGCCCGAGAACGGCGGCTTGCCGGTGAGCATCTGATACAGCAGCGCGCCGAGGGAGTAGAGGTCGGTCTTGTGGCTGACGGCCGGCGTGCCGCGGATCTGCTCCGGGGCCATGTAGGCGGCGGTCCCCAGGGTGCGGCCGGGGGCGGTCAGGGCGGTGCGGTCGAGGTCCTTGGCGATGCCGAAGTCGGTCAGCTTGACGTGGCCGTCGGGCGTGACCATCAGGTTCGACGGCTTCAGGTCGCGGTGGACCACGCCCTGGCGGTGGGCGTACTGGAGGGCGTCGCAGATCTGGATGCCGAGGTCGACCACCTCGCGCCAGGGGATCTCGCCGCGGTCCTGGATGACCTTGTCCAGGGTGGTCCCCTCGACGTACTCCATCGCGAAGTAGTACGTCCCCTTGTACTTGCCGGTGGCGAGCCAGCGGACGATGTTGGGGTGGCGGAACTGCTTGACGATCTCGGCCTCTCGGCCGAACCGCTCCAGCAGCTTGGGGTTCTCGGCCACTTCCCCCTGGACGATCTTCACGGCGGCCGCGCGGCCGGTGGCCTGGTGCGTCGCCTTGAAGACGACCCCCATCGCGCCGGAGCCCAGGACGGACTCCAGCCGGAAGGAGCCGAGCTGCTCGCCGATGAAACTCTGGCTGCTCATGGCTGCGGTCGAACCTCGCCGACGCGCGGCGGCTGGGGAGGTGGCGGGCCACGCCGCGTCGGGCGGCCCGGGTACGATCCGATTCGGGGGGACGACGCCCTCCCCGGAAATTGTATCACCCCACCCAGGGCGAGTCAGCCAGCATGGCGGACGCCTCCTTGAATGGCGAGAACCGCCGGCCGCAATCCCGGGGAGGCGTCGCCGGGAGATGGCTTCGTTCGTCGTCGCGCGACCCACGGGGTTTCCACGCAAACCCCGACCCGGCAAACGATTGCGCGCGAATCGAATTGGCTTCGTTCGTCGTTTTCGAATGCCTTTGCTCGATCCCCGTCGGCGGGTGGCCGGCCGGGAAAGGCGCGGGATGGGGCGACGCGCGGCGCCGGGCGCGTCGGGGTCGGACCATGGCGGCGCGCGAGGCGGCGGGGTATCCCGCCGTCCTTACCGATTCCGGGTTTTCAAAGAACGAGGGACACGATCAACGGGAACAGTCCGTCGGCGGAGTTCGGTGATTTCATGTTTCCGGCGCGATCTCGGAAATATTTCGAGGGAAGGGCGACACGAACGGCCGGTGACGGCCGCGATGACCCCCGGCCGGACCAATGATGTCCCCTCTCCCGCCGGGAGAGGGGACGCGCGTTGCACGCTCGCGGGATACGCGGCGCCGGCCGGGCCGCGGCGGGGCTTACTGGCAGGTGACGCCGCCGGCGGCGGGGGCGTAGCTGCGGCGGACGTAGTCCATGACCATGCGGTCGGCGTTGAACTTCCAGGCTAGGGTGCGGAAGGCGTCCTTCTGGCGGGCGACCCACTTGCGGGGCAGGCCGGCCTCGTCCTGGTCGTAGTACGTGGGGACGACCTGGTGCGTCAGGACGTCGATCAGCGAGGCGTGGTCGCGCTCGTCCTGGACCTGGATCGAGGCGTGGTTGGTCCCCGCGCCGATGGCGAAGCCGTTGCGGCCGTCGTAGGCCTCGGCCCACCAGCCGTCGAGGATCGAGAAGTTGAGGGTGCCGTTCAGGACGGCCTTCTCGCCGGAGGTGCCGCTGGCCTCCTGGGGCCGCCGGGGGTTGTTCAGCCAGACGTCGACCCCCTGCACCAGGTGCCGGGCGACGTTCATGTCGTAGTCCTCGACGAAGACGATGTTGTTGCGGAAGCGGTCGTCCCAGGCGATCTTGACGATGTACTGGATCAGCTCCTTGCCGTAGCGGTCCTCGGGGTGGGCCTTGCCGGCGAAGACGAACTGGATGGGCCGCTTGGCGTCGTTGATGATGTCGACCATGCGGTCGATGTCCTTCAGCGCCAGGCCGGCCCGCTTGTAGGTGGCGAAGCGGCGGGCGAAGCCGATCGTCAGCGCGTTGGGATCCAGGACGTTCGCGAACCGGGCGGCCGAGGAGTCCGACTCTCCGCGCTTGCGGGCCTGGGCCACCAGGCGGGACCGCACGAAGGTGATCAGCCGCGCCTTGAGGATCTGGTGCGTCTCCCACAGCTCGGCGTCGTCGACCTCCTCGATGGCGCCCCAGGTCTCCGGGTGGCGCTGGCGGGCGGACCAGTCGGGGCCGAGGTGGCGGTGGAACAGCATGGCCATCTGGGGCGCGACCCACGTCTTGACGTGGACGCCGTTGGTGATGTGGCCGATCGGCACCTGCTCCTCGGGGAGGTTCGGGTAGAGCGGGTGCCACATCCGCCGCGAGACCACCCCGTGCAGCGCGCTGACGCCGTTGGCGTGGCGCGAGAGCTTCAGGGCCAGGACCGTCATGCAGAACAGCTCGTTGGCGTCGTGGGTGTAGACGCGGCCGAGGCCCATGAAGTCCTCGTACGAGAGCCCGATGGCCTCGCGGACCCGCCCCAGGTGCTCCTCGACCAGCTCCGCCGGGAAGCGGTCGTGGCCGGCGGCGACGGGGGTGTGGGTGGTGAACACGGTCATCTGGGCGACGTCGCGGTGGACCTCGCCGTAGGGGAGGCCGGTCTCCTCCATCAGCTCGCGGATCTTCTCCAGCACGGCGAAGGCGCTATGGCCCTCGTTCAGGTGGAGGACCGAGGGCTGGATGCCCAGCGCCTTGATGGCGCGGACGCCGCCGACGCCCAGGAGCAGCTCCTGGCGGATGCGGGTGCGGCCGTCGCCGCCGTAGAGCCGGGCGGTGAGGGTCCGGTCGGACTCGTTGTTCTCCGGGACGTTGGCGTCGAGCAGCAGCAGCGTCGTCCGGCCGACCTCGACCCGCCAGACCCGGGCGTGGAGCGTGCCGTTGGTCGTCTCCACCGAGACCTTCAGCGGCGAGCCGTCGGGGCCGAGGGCCGGCTCGATCGGCAGCAGCGAGACGTCGGTGTCCAGGTAGCTCTCCTGCTGCCAGCCGTTCGCGTCGAGCGACTGGCGGAAGTAGCCCTGGTTGTACAGCAGGCCCACGCCGATCAGCGGGATGCCCAGGTCGCTGGCGCTCTTGAGGTGGTCGCCGGCCAGGACGCCGAGGCCGCCGGAGTAGATCGGCAGGCTCTCGTGCAGGCCGAACTCGGCCGAGAAGTAGGCGACCGGCCGGGCGCGGAGGATCGAGGCGTGGACGGCGCCCCAGGAGTCCGTCCCCTTGAGGTACTCCGACAGGCGGCGGAACGCGAAGTCGATCCGCGAGTCCAGGGCCATCTCGGCGGACCGGCGCTCGAGCTGGTCGGCCGGGATCCGCTGGAGGAACTCGACGGGGTTGTGGTCGACCTCGCGCCAGAGCGCCGGGTCCAGCTCCCGGAACAGGTCGATCACGTTGGACTGCCAGCACCACCACAGGTTGCGGGCGAGTTCCTTGAGCTTGTCCAGGATGTTGGATTGACCGGCCATGCTGTTCCCTAATGCGTGGAGGACCTACGGACGCCGGCCGGCCGATCTCCGATGATCGCTCGGCGGGACGGCCCCCGGAGAGCCATGTAGTACGGGGAGGGCCGCGAGTCAAGGGTAGTATGGCGCCGGGGGGGCCGCCGGCTCAAGCCCGCGAGGGCCCCGCCGGCGGCGCGGTGAACCATCCGTCGACGGCCGCGAAGGTGGCGTCGGCCGAGCGCTCGACGGCGTCGCGGACGGCCTCGTCGTCGGCCGCGTAGGCGTCGACGGCCGCCCCGAAGGCCCGCCACATGGCGCCGACGCGGTCGCCGTAGCTGGCGAAGTACGAGCAGCCGTCCCCCGGCCGGAGGCCCAGGTTGGCCTCGACGGCGCGCGTGATGTGCCGGCCGCCGAGGGTGGAGCCCTCCAGGACGTACATCATCCCCAGGGCCGAGGGCAGGCCGTCGATGGGGGGAAGGATCGGGCATTCGGGCAGCCCGGCGACCTGGGCGGGGACCATCCCCAGGCGGGCGAGGTCGGCCTCCAGCAGCGGCGTCTTGCGGCGTTCGGCCGGGTCGATGCCCACGGCGTCCCAGCCGGAGACCCGGGAAAAGCCCTTCTCGGCGGCGCGGTGCAGCCCGTAAAATAGCCGCAACGACCGGGCGTAGCCTTCCAGAGTGCTCGTCAGCCGCATGAGGCCGAGCCTGGCCTCGACGGCCTCGTGCCGGGGGCGGGTGGCTTCCTTGAGGCGGGACATCATCATGGGGTTGGATCGCTCCTCGGCTGACTGTCCCCGACGGCGGGGGCCCGCGGCGGCCCGCCGCGCCCCGCATTATACCGAGCCCCCCCGGGGCGTCGAGGCGCCATGACGACCCGCGCGACCCCCCCCGGCCTGGCCGATTGCGCCCGCGAGCCGATCCACGTCCCCGGGCGGATCCAGCCCCACGGCCTGCTGTTCGTCCTCGACGAGCCCGGCCTGACGATCCGCCACGTCGGCGCCAACGTCGCGGACCACCTGGGCGTCGAGGCCGCCGCCGTGATCGGGACGCCGCTGGCCGAGCTGGTCGCGCCCGCCGCGTTCGAGGAGGCGCGGGCCAGGCTCCTCTCCGCGGACGTCCGCGAGTCCGGCCCCTGGCGGTTGGAGATGAAGGGGCGCGCCGGGGGGACCGTCGCCTACGCCGCCCACGGGCATCGCCACGACGGCCGGCTGATCCTGGAGCTGGAGGCCCCCGGAGGGGAGGCGGCCGACGCGGAGTCCAGGTCCATGTCCGGCGTCCGCCGGGCGATGGCCCGGCTGGAGGGCGCCAGGTCGCTGCGCGACCTGTGCCAGGCCGCCGCGGCCGAGGTCCAGGCCCTGACGGGCTTCGAGCGGGCCCTGGTCTATCGGTTCGACGCCGACTGGCACGGCGAGGTGGTCGCGGAGGTCGTCGCCGAGGGGCTGGAGCCGTTCCTGGGGCTGCACTTCCCGTCCTCCGACATCCCGGAGCAGGCCCGCCGCCTGTACGTGGCCAATCGCTCGCGGCTGATCGCCGACGCCGAGGCCGCGCCGGCGCCGCTGGTCCCGGGCCTCGACCCGGCGTCGGGCCGGCCGGTCGACCTGGGGATGGCGGCGCTGCGGGCGGTCTCGCCGGTCCACATCCAGTACATGAAGAACATGGGGACCCGGACCTCCATGTCGTTCTCGCTGCTGCGCGACGGCCGGCTGTGGGGGCTGCTGTCGTGCATGAACCACCGGTCCACCCTCTACGCGCCGCCGTCGGTCCGCGGCGCGTGCGAGCTGCTGGCGACGCTCGCGTCCACGCAACTGGCGGCGAAGGAGGACGGCGAGGGCTACGAGTACGGCGTCCGGCTCCAGGCGGTGCGGGACCGGCTGATCCGGCGCATGGGGGAGGAGCCGAACCTGGCGGCGGCCCTGCTGGGGGGCGGGGGGTCCGACATCCTGGAGCTGACCGGCGCGGGGGGGGCGGCCGTCGTCCAGGACGGCGCGATCGAGACGGTCGGCGAGGCCCCCGGCCGGGCGCGGATCGAGTCCCTGGTGCACTGGCTGCGGGGCCAGCCCGAGGGGGAATTCTTCCAGACCGACTCGCTCGCCCGGCTGTTCCCCGAGGCGATGGCGTACAAGGATTGCGCCTCCGGCCTGCTCGCGGCGACGACCGCGCGGGCCCAGGGCCGCTACGTCCTCTGGTTCCGCCCCGAGGTGATCCGGACGGTCGCCTGGGGCGGGGACCCGCGCAAGCCGTACGGGCCGGGGGGGTCGCTGAGCCCGCGGGCCTCGTTCGCGCGCTGGGAGGAGGAGGTTCGGCTCCGGAGCGCCCCCTGGCTCCCGGCCGAGGTCGCCGCGGCGAGCGGGCTGCGCGACGCGATCGTCGCCGTCGTCGTCGCCCGCGCCGAGGAGCTGGCCCGGCTGAACGCCGAGCTGGAGCGGAGCAACCGCGACCTGGACGCCTTCGCCTTCTCCGCCTCGCACGACCTGAAGGAGCCGCTGCGGGGCATCCACCACTACGCGTCCTTCCTGCTGGAGGACTACGCCGACCGCCTCGACGCCGAGGGGGTCGAGCGGCTGGAGAGCCTGGGGCGGCTCTCGCGGCGGATGGAGTCCCTGGTGGAGTCGATGTTCCGCTATTCGAGGCTGGGCCGGTCGCGGCTCGACCGCGAGGAGGTCGACCTGAACACCCTGACGGCCGAGGTCGTCGAGCTGCACCGCGTCACGCTGGACGAGGGGGGGGCCACGGTGACCGTGCCGCGGACCCTGCCGGCCGCCCGCTGCGATCGCGACCAGGTGGCGCAGCTCCTGGGCAACCTCATCACCAACGCCGTGAAGTACAACGACAAGCCCCGCAAGGCCATCGAGGTCGGCTATCGCGAGCCCGTCGATCGCGACGGCGACGGCCCCGCGCGGTCGGGGCTCGAGTTCTACGTGCGGGACGACGGCATCGGGATCCCGGAGAAGCACCACCAGGCCGTGTTCCGCCTATTCAAGCGACTTCACGGCCGCGACAAATTCGGCGGGGGAACTGGCGCGGGCCTTGCTTTCAGCAAGCGGATCGTCGAGCGACATGGGGGCTCGATCTGGGTCGAATCGGGCCCCGGCGGCGGGACGACCTTCGTCTTCACGCTGGGAGATCAGGGGGAGGGCGCATGCGACCGGACGAACTGATCCTCGTGGTGGAGGACAGCGACGAGCACTACACCGCCGTCCTGCGGGCGTTCCAGAAGTCCGGCGTCGCGAACCCGGTGTTCCGCTGCTGCGACGGCGACGAGGCGCTGGACTATCTCTTCCACGCCGGCCGGTTCGCCGAGCCGGGCTCGGCGCCGTCGCCGGCCGTCGTCCTGCTCGACCTCAACCTGCCGGGGACCGACGGCCACGAGGTGCTGGGGCGCATCAAGGCCGACCTCGTCCTCCGGAAGATCCCCGTGGTCGTCCTGACGACCTCGGACAACCCCGCCGACGTCGCCCTGTGCTATGAGGCCGGGGCAAGCAGCTACATCATCAAGCCGATGCGGTTCGAGGAGTTCCTTCACAAGGTGAGGGCGCTGAAGGAATACTGGTTCGAAACCGTGGCCCTGCCCACGGCGACGGGCTGAACCGCGCGGTCGGAGGGGGCGGAGATGGTTGCGCGAGAGCGCCTGGTGCTGATCGTCGACGACAGCGTTGAGGATCGCGCCGCGATCCGCCGCTTCCTGCGGAAGGACACGACGGCGTCCTACCGGTTCCTGGAGGAGGAGACGGGCGCGGAGGCCCTGGCCATCGCGCGGTCCGCCGCCCTGGACTGCCTCCTGCTGGACTACGCGCTTCCGGACATGGACGGCCTGGAGTTCCTCCGCGACCTCTGCTCGCAGGGCGACCCGCCGTTCCCGATCGTGATGACGACCGGGCAGGGGGACGAGTCCGTCGCCGTGCGCGCCCTGAAGCAGGGGGCCCAGGACTACCTCGTCAAGGGGCGGTTCGACCACGAGTCGCTGAGGCGCACCGTCGACTCGGCCGTCGCCGTCGTGGCCGACCGCCGCGCCGCGGAGCGCCAGCGGATCCGTCGGCTGGAGCGCCTGGAGCGCGAGGCCCGCGCCCGCGCCGACGAGCTGGCGGAGATGGACGGCCGCAAGAACGAGTTCCTGGCGATGCTGGCGCACGAGCTGCGCAACCCGCTCGCCCCGATCCGGACCGCGCTTCACCTGATGGCGATGCCGGGCCTGGACGGCGCGACGATCGACCGCGCCCGGACGGTGGCCCAGCGCCAGGTGACGCAGCTCGCCCGCCTGGTCGACGACCTGCTGGAGGTCTCCCGGATCACCAGCGGGAAGATCCGGATCGACCCGGAGGACGCCGACCTCGCGGCCGTCGTGGCGCGGGCCGTGGAGGCCGTCCGCCCGGCGATGGAGGAGCGCCGGCACGAGCTGTCGGTGTCCCCCCCCCCGACGCCGACGCCGATCCTGGCCGACCCCGCGAGGCTGGAGCAGGCCCTCGTCAACCTGCTCAACAACGCCGCCAAGTACACCCAGGACGGCGGCCGGATCTCCCTGCGGGTCGACCGCGAGGGGGGCTGGGCGGCGATCCGGGTGCGCGACACGGGCGTCGGGATCTCGGCCGACATGCTGACGCGGATCTTCGACATGTTCACCCAGGTCGACCGCTCGCTCGACCGCTCCCAGGGGGGGCTGGGGATCGGCCTGACCCTCGTGCGCACGCTGGTCGAGCTGCACGGCGGGACGGTGGAGGCCGCCAGCGACGGGCCCGGGACGGGGAGCGAGTTCACCGTCCGCCTCCCCCTGGCCGCGGCCCCCACGGAGTCCGCGTCGTCCGCGCCGGCCCCCCCGGACTCCGCGGAGGAGGCGCGACCGCTGCGGGTCCTGCTCGTCGAGGACCACCCCGACGGCGCGGAGGTCCTCGTGTCGCTCATCCGGCTCTGGGGGCACCTGGTCGTGGCGGCCGCCGACGGAGCCGAGGCGCTCGACGTGCTCGACGAGGCCCGGCCCGACGTGATCCTGATGGACCTCGGCCTGCCGGGCATGGACGGCTACGCGCTCGCC
Organism: Paludisphaera sp.; assembly: GCF_037189885.1. Taxonomy (NCBI): domain Bacteria; kingdom Pseudomonadati; phylum Planctomycetota; class Planctomycetia; order Isosphaerales; family Isosphaeraceae; genus Paludisphaera; species Paludisphaera sp. The sequence goes on along the minus strand of NZ_JBBCIR010000096.1, from coordinate 19,570 downwards.
CGCCGGGTGCGCGAGCGCGCCCAGGACCCGAAGCCGCTGCTCGTCGCCGTGACCGGCTACGGCCACGAGGAGGCGCGGCGCATGTCCCGAGAGGCCGGCTTCGACCTCCACCTGGTCAAGCCGGTCGACCCGCTGGAGCTTCGCGGGGTGCTGGCTCGGGCCGGCGGCCCCGCGGGGGCGTGACGGCCCGCGCGCTAGCGACCCTGCTCGTCCCACGCCTTACGGTCGCGGCGGTACCAGGCCCAGAGGAGCTGCATCGTGGCGTGCTCCAGGAGGGCCTGGGGGCTGGGGAAGTCGTGCTCGCCGGGCTCGCGGCCGTCCATCAGCGACCGTGTGGAGTCGGCCACGTAGGCGCGGGTCGAGCGGCCGAGGAGGTCGGACAGGAAGAGGGGGAAGTTCTCGGCGGCCGCGTCGCGCAGGCGTTCGCCCAGGTAGGCGTAGTTCATCTGGTTCTCGACGAACCGGAAGGCGACGCGGGGCTCCTCGCGGACGACGATCGCCTCGGCGACGGGCTCGCGGCCCGGGCGGGCCGACCGGACGTTGAGCGGCCGGGGCTTGCGCAGGGCCAGCGCCCGCACGCCCGCCACCACGGGGGAGGGCCACTGCGGGCTCGGCCCGGGGCCCGCCTCCTCGGCGACGATGCGCCCGGCGCAGATCAGCTCGACCTTGTCCCAGGGGACCCAGTGGGTCGGCTCGCCGCGCAGGCCCTCGATGCGGAGCCCCTCCTCCGTGCAGGCGACCCGGTGGATATTCCGGGGGGGGCTGAGGTCGGGGATCTGGTCGACCAGGCGGGCCTCGGCCGCGACGCCGTGCTCGTACAGGCCGTCGAGGATCGTCGTGACGGTCGCCTTGTCGAGCGGCCAGGGCCACAGGCCGGGCGTGCGCGCCAGCCACTGCACGGCGTCGGTGGGGTGGGCCCCGGTGGCCTGGCGGATCAGGTCGCGAAGCTCCCGAGGATCCTCGACGGCGTCGAAGATCACCAGGCGATATTGCGGCGAGGCCTTGGGCATGGTCGGTCTCCGCGGCGGCGATGGGCCCGGGCGGGCCGCCCCCGATCCTAACGCGCGGCCGGCCCGTCGCCAATCGCGAGGGCTGGACCCGCCGCCCCCGGCGCGGGATCATGAACCCCTTTCCAGGCGCGGGCCAATCGACCGGGCGGCATGGCGGAGGATCCGGACCTTGAGGATGATCGGCGAGCTTCCGAAGGGGATCGACCCTCGGACGCTGGAGGACCACCTGCTGGGCCGGGGGATGAAGACCCGGATCGACCCCCGCCCCGACGGCGGCTCCGTCGTCTGGATCATCGACGAGGACCACGTCGACAGCGCCCGCCAGGAGCTTCGGGAGTACCTCGCCGCGCCCGACGACCCGCGGTTCCGCGCCGCCGCCCCGAAGGCGAGCGAGATCCGCAAGGCCGAGGCCCGCCGCGACCGCGAGTTCCGCAAGAACTACCGCGAGGCCGGCGACCTCTGGGGCGGCCCGACGTTCCGCCAGCGGCCGGTGACGATGGTCACGGTGGGCCTGGCGATCGTCGTCTACATCCTCCAGCAGTCGGGGTACGGCCGCGAGGCGATCGCCTGGCTCGCGTTCTTCGACTGGCGGAACGGCCCCCCCGACTTCCGGCCCCACCTGGGCCTGACCGACATCCTGGGAGGCGAAATCTGGCGGCTCGTCACCCCGACGCTGCTGCACTTCTCGGCGCTTCACATCCTCTTCAATTGCTGGTGGACGACGGTCCTGGGGACGGCGATCGAGCGGCATCGCGGCTCGCTGAAGATGCTCGTGATGATCGTCGGGGCGGCCGCGCTGTCGAACCTGATCGAGTACCAGTACATGGAGCGGCTGCACGCCGAGCCCCTCCGCCCCACGCGGTTCTACACCTTCGGCGGCCTCTCGGGGGTCAACTACGCCCTGTTCGGCTACGTCTGGATGATGGGCGAGCTATACCCGGAGGAGGGCCTGCGGATGGACTCGCGGAACACGGTCATCCTGCTGGGCTGGATGGTCCTGTGCTTCACGGGGATGGTCGGCCCGATCGCCAACGCCGCCCACCTGGGGGGGCTGGCCGTGGGGATGTTCCTGGGGTGGCGGAGGTACTGAGGCCCCGTCGGCGTGGCCGGGCGCGAGGCCGCGACGGGGGCGAGGCTCAGGCGAACATCAGCCGGCCGCGCGGCTCGGGGATCGGGCGGCCGAGTTCCCTGGCCGTCTCGATCCATTCCCGGACGACGACCTCGACGTTCGCCAGCGCCTCCGCGTAGGTCGCCCCGTCCGCGGCGCAACCCGCCAGCTCGGGGACCTCGGCGACGAACGCCTCGTCGTCGCGGCTCCAGTACAGGATGATCTCGTAGCGAAGCTCTGGGCTCATGGCTACCTCGATTCGTCACGATCCCGCAGCAGTCCGCGGGCGTCGATCATGGCTCGGACTTGCTTGACCTGATAAGGCTTCGCCGCCGAGCCTCGGGGCTGAAGGTTCAGGATTTCCGGGATGTCGCTTCGCGTGAAGATGTGATGGCTGCCACGAACCCGCTCGTCGAACCCAAGATGCAGCAGCACTGCCCTCAGTTCGTCGAACCGGATGCTAGCATCCGACGTCCCTCGGAGGATGCGGTCCAGCGTCCTCGATACGCCGCCCATGGGCCTTCCGCCTTGTCAGCTCGAATCACCTCGTTTTCTCCAAGGATCTTACCACCAGCACGCGCGGAATCCGACCCCGTCCGCGGCCGCGCCCTTCCGCCGCCCGGTGGATGCTTCCGCCCCGCCGGCGCGGTAGGCTGGACGGGTCGATCCGCGATCCGCCGGTCTCATTCGGGGCGTTCGATCATGCAACTGGGATTCGTGTCGGCCATCCTGCCGGAGCTGTCGTTCGAGGAGGTGCTGAGCTTCGCCGCGAGGGCGGGGTTCGCCAGCGTGGAGATGATGGCCTGGCCGCCGGGCAAGGCGGAGAGGCGCTACGCCGGGGTCTCGCACCTGGACCCGACCGACCTGTCGCCCGGGGCGATCCGGGCGACGCTCGACCTCTGCAAGAAGTACGGCGTCTCCATCTCCAGCGTCGGCTACTATCCCAACGCGCTGTCGCCGGACCTCGCGGAGGCGAAGGCGGGCCAGGAGCACATCGTCCGCTGCATCGACCTGGCCGCGACGCTCGGCGTCGGGCGGATGACCACGTTCGTCGGCCGCGACTACACCAAGACGATCGACGACAACTGGCCCCGGTTCCTCGAGACCTGGCGGCCGATCATCGACCACGCCGACAAGAAGGGCGTGAAGGTCGGCATCGAGAACTGCCCGATGTCGTTCGGCAAGGACGAGTGGCCGGGGGGGAAGAACCTGGCGGTCTCGCCGGCCGTCTGGCGCAGGATGTTCGCGGACATCCCCAGCCCCAACTTCGGGCTCAACTACGACCCGTCGCACCTGGTTCTCCAGCACATGGACTACTGCGCGCCCCTGGCCGAGTTCAAGGACCGCATCCACCACGCCCACGCCAAGGACGTGCGGATCGACCGGGCCAAGCTGGACCAGCTCGGCGTCTTCGCCTACCCGAACTCCTGGCACTCGCCCAAGCTGCCGGGGCAGGGGGACGTGAATTGGGGGGCGTTCCTGGGCGCGCTGGCCGACGCCGGCTACAAGGGCGACCTGGCGATCGAGGTCGAGGACCGCGCCCACGAGGGCTCGCTGGAGGCGCGGAAGGAGTCGCTCGTCATCGGCCGCCGCTTCCTGGAGCAGTTCGTCATCGGCAAGCACGAGGGCGTCGAGTCCGGCTCATGACGACCCCCCAGGCACCGGAAGCGGGCGAACGGATGGACCTCTCGGTCCTGGTCCCCGTCTTCAACGAGGTCGACAACGTCACGCCGCTGTTCGAGGAGCTGGACGCCGTGCTCCGGCCCTCGGGCCGGCGGTACGAGCTGATCTTCGTCGACGACGGCTCCACCGACGGCACCGCCGCCAGGCTCGAGGCGATCCAGGCGCGCGACCCGGAGCACGTCCGGGTCGCGTTCCTCTGGCGCAACTGCGGCCAGACCGCCGCGATCTCCGCGGCGCTCGACCTGGCGCGCGGCGACGTCCTGGTCCCCATGGACGGCGACCGCCAGAACGACCCGGCCGACATCCCCAAGCTGCTGGCGACGCTCGACGAGGGCTTCGACGTCGTCTCGGGCTGGCGGAAGGACCGCCAGGACGCGCTCTTCAGCCGCAAGATCCCGTCGCGGATCGCGAACAAGATCGTGGCGAGGCTCTCCGGCATCCCGCTGCACGACTACGGCTGCACGCTGAAGGCGTACCGGCGACGGGTGCTGGCGGGGGTCCGGCTGTACGGCGAGATGCACCGCTTCATCCCGATCTTCGCCGCGTGGCAGGGGGCGAGGGTGACGGAGCGGGTGGTCAACCATCGAGCCCGCACCGCCGGCCAGACCAAGTACGGCCTGGCCCGGACGTTCAACGTCGTGCTCGACCTGATCCTGATCCGATTCCTCCAGAAGTACTCCCAGCGGCCGATCCACTTCTACGGCCGGTTCGGCCTGTGGTCGTTCGCCGGGGGCATCCTCTGCGTCGCGGCGATGGTCTACTTCAAGTACGTCTTCCCCTGGCCGGCCCTGCTGTGGTCGGCCGACCTTCCCAACAAGACGTTCGTGGAGACCCCGCTCCCCTCGCTGGCCGTGATGCTGTTCCTGGCGGGCTGCCTGAGCATCTTGCTGGGGATTCAATCGGAACTGGTCATGCGGACGTATTACGAATCGCAGGACAAGACGACTTACCTGCTGCGGGAGGTCAAGCAGGGCCCCCCCGCCTGACCCCCGGAGTCCCCCGCCATGAGCCCGGCCGTGCTCGCGAACGTCGTGGCGCTGATCCATTTCGCCTGGGTCGCGTTCCTCGTGCTGGGCCTGGCGGCGATCCTGCTGGGGATCGCCTTCCGCTGGGAGTGGGTGAGGAACCGATGGTTCCGGCTGGTCCACCTGACGATGATCGCGATCGTCGTGGGCGAGTCGCTCGCGGGGGTCGCCTGCCCGCTGACGGTCTGGGAGCACCGGCTCCGGATGCAGGCCGGCCAGACGACGCTGGAGGGGGACTTCATCGCGTCGTGGGTCCACCGCCTGATGTTCTTCCAGGCCGAGCCCTGGGTCTTCACCATCATCTACGTCGCCTTCGGCCTCGCCGTCCTCGCCGTCTGGATCGTCGCCCCTCCCCGGTGGAGGAAGGCCAGGGCGGAATAGGACCGGGACGCCGCGCGAAAGCTGGCTTCGTTCGTCATCGCGTCGTCCACGCGATCGGTGTTTATCCCGTGTATTCACGGTAACTTGCGCCGGAATCCATTTGGCTCCGTTCGTCGAATTCGAATGCATCGCGTCGGCCTTGCGTCCCGACGCCGACGGCCGGCGCGAGTCATGTCGGCGCGACCGATCGCGGGGGGCTCCGATCCGCGCGGCCGGCGCGGATCCCCCCCGACTCTCCGGCCCGCCGGGTGGGTCGGGCCGTTCACCGCCGCCGAATTGTCAAGGAACGATCGAGCCTCTCACCTTGCACGCTCCGCGGCCGCGGCGACAGGATTTCACGAATCCGGAAATTCATGTCGGGTGGCTCGGACCTTCCTCCCACCATCGCCCCCCTTTCCGGGAGGGACCATGCGCCACGCGGTCGGGACGAGCGGCTTCTCGGCCGAGGCCCGGACGCGCGCCTCGGCGGACCCCGCGCATGGAGCGGCGCGATCCTCGGCCCGAGATTCCCGACGCCCTCCACCAAGGCGCGCCCCGCCTCGCACGCCCGCGACTTAAATTCTTTTAATCGTCAAAAATGTTAATTTGACAGTTGCATACATCGGGCCTCGACGATACCGTGAAGCGAGCGCCCGCCCGGCGGGGCGTCATCAATTCGAACAGGGACGCCAGGGCTCGGGCCGCGGCGATCCCGGCCCGCGGCGCGTTCAGGGTCGCCTCGGAGATCGTCTCGGGATGCCGGGCCGCCGAGCCTCGGCACGGGGCGTCACGCCGCGTCGCGGCATGCATGGAACAGGAAGGGGGACGGGCCGCCGGGCTCGGGATCGGCGTCCGCGCCGAATGCTCCCGCGTCGCGCGAATCGGGGTCGCTGGTTCCTTTCGATGGAGGGGAGAACCATGAAGTTCCCATCGACCGTGTGGCAGATCGCCCGGGCCTCGAACGGTACCCGCCGCGCCGCCGTATGGATCCTCGCCGTGGCCGCCTCCGTCTCGGCGTCGGCCCTCGCGCCGGCCTCGGCCGACGAACTCCTCGAATACTCGGACGTGTTGATCGAGGCGACGGCCCGGTATAACGACGATCCGAGGGTCGACTCCAGGATGAACCCGCCGGGCGATCCGGGGCTCGCCTCCTCGCTGCGGCAGCCGACCTGGTCCCGCTACCCCACGAGTCAGAGCACCCTGCCCGGCGGGTTCATCTCGGCGCAAATGACGACCACGACCTTCGCGGGGGTTGGGGTCAGCGGGTTTCAGCCGCTGCCCGCCTTCGGCGACGCCATCGCCTACTTCGAACAGACCATCACCAACATCGGCCCCGAGTCGAGGCTCCTGAGGCTCGATTACACGATCCCCGAGATCGAGGCCAGCATCCTGCACTTCGGCGCGTTCGGTCCTCTGGGCTCGTCGGTGTCCGCCGTGTACACCACCGACCTCTTCGCCGCCGACGGGACGCTCCTGGAGGAACGGACCATCTTCGATTACTCGGTCGGGGTTAGGTACGAGAGCCCCTCCGGCACCCGGCCCAGATACTTCATCGACCGCTCGCCCGATCTGCTCAACGAACGAGGCGAGGGGAGCGAGTTGGGGGATTTCCGCGCGATCGGAGAGATCCAGGGCCTGAGGTATAGCCCGTTCAGCGGGTCAAGCTCTCTGGGGAGGCTCGCGCCCGGCCAGAGCCTGACGGTCGGCTACACATTGACGGCGTCGGTCCGGAACTTGCGCGACGGCGAGGTCGGGTTCCAGGCCCTCCTCGGCGACCCCTTCGGGGTCGGCGGCACGGGCGGCTTCCAGGTCGTCCCCGCCCAGGCGGCCATACCCGAGCCGTCGGCTCTGTGCCTCCTGGCCACCGGCCTGATCGCCGCGTGCGCGGCGAGTCGCGGCGGCCGGCGCGCCCTTCGCCGCTTCCCGCCCGGGTGACTCCCGTTCGGGCTCGTCGTGGGAGGTGGGCGAGACGCCCGGCCCGTCGAGATCCCGGCTCGTCGGCTCAGCGGGTCCGTCGTCGGGCGCGGGGGTCGTTCCTCGGACGCCGGGCGGGGGGGCGGAGGGCGGAGAGGCTTCGGAGGGCGGATTGCTCGGGGTCGGAGAGGTCGGCCCAATGGCCGGGGGACAGGCCGTCCAGGGTGATGGCGCCGACGGCCCAGCGGACGAGGCGCAGGGTGGGGTGGCCGACGGCGGCGGTCATGCGGCGGACCTGGCGGTTGCGGCCCTCGCGGATCACCAGGCGGATCCAGGCCGTGGGGACGTTCTTGCGGAAGCGGATCGGGACGGGGCGCTCGGGGATGTCCGGGGGCTCGGCCAGGAGTTCGACGTCGGCGGGCTTGGTCGGGCCGTCGCCGAGCGTCACGCCGCGGCGGAGGGCGTCGAGCGCGTCGTCGTCGGGGATCCGCTCGACCTGCGCGAGGTAGGTCTTGGGGTGGTCGAAGCGGGGGTCGGTCAGGCGATGGGCCAGGGGGCCGTCGTCGGTGAGGATGAGGAGGCCCTCGCTGTCGCGATCGAGGCGGCCGGCGGCGTAGACGCCCGGGATCGGGACGAGGTCGGCCAGCGTCGCCCGTCCTCCCGGGTCGGTGAACTGGCAGAGCACGTCGTAGGGCTTGTACAGCTTGAGCGTGCGGGGCATCGGCGCGACCTCGGGCGGCGGACGGGCGCGGCGCCGCGCTTGCGGCTCTTGGCGGCCCGACGCGCCCCACTGTATCCTCGACCGAGGACGATCGGCCATCCGTTCCGCGCGACGAGCCCGGACGCCGGCGCGTCGCCAGCCATTCGAGGTCGCCCTTGCCACCGTCGCCCGCCCGACTCGACTCGCACTCGCCCCCGCGCCGGGGCGCCGCCGCCCGCCTGCTCGTCGCCGCCCTGTGGGCGACGGCCCTGGCGTTCGCGGCGACCGGCTGCGAGTACTTCACCTCCGAGCGCCTCGCCCGGCTCAAGCCCGGCGACGCCCTCGGCCCGGCCGTCTCGCCGAGCCCCGCCGTTCAGGACGAGGAGGAGCCCTCCAGCCTGAGCGCCGCCGAGGTGGTCGCCCTGCTGGAGCGGACCATCCGGGGCAACGAGCGCGAGCTGGACAACCTGGCCGGGCGCATCGGCTCGCGGGAGGAGATGGAGGAGGCTCGCGACGTCTTCCAGCACCTCGACGACCTCAGGCGGAGCCTCGACCGCGAGCGCAAGAAGGCGATGGATGCCGGCGACCCCGGGCGCGCCGCCGAGATCGAGCGCCAGGCCGCGACCCTGGAGAGGCCCTGGACGCTGGCCCGCGAGCGGCTGGACCTCGACCTGCGCTCGCGGACCCTGGTCCTGGAACGCATCGAGATCCTGCGCGAGGTCATGGAGGACGACCGCCGCCGGCTGACGGCCATCCTGACGACCGGCGACGTGCTCCGCTCGCTGGACGAGAAGGCCCCAGAGCCGGCCGCGCCCGACCCGACTCCCGCCGAGCCCGCCGGCGCGCCGGCCGAGGCGAAGAAGCCCGACGAGGCGCCCCCGGCCGTCCAGATCCCCATCGTCCCCGGCCAGCCGCTGGTGCCGAAGGCGGCGGAGCCGGCGTCGGACGCCGCGAAAAAGGCCGACGCCCCCAAGGCCGAGGAGCCCGCCAAGGCCGAGGGGGAGACGCCCAAGGACGCCGCCCCGGCCGACGCCCAGGCCGACGCCGAGAAGGCCAAGCCGGCCCTCCCTCCCAGCAAGGAGCTGGTCTCCGCCAAGCGGGATCTCGCCGCCCGGAGCACGACCGTCGAGAAGCTTCAGCGTCGGACGATGACGCTCGACGCCCGGATGCAGAGCCTGGCAAGGTCGCTGGACCTGGTGCGCGAGCTGGTCGAGGTCTCGCGTCGGGCCGTCCGCAACGCGGACCAGACGCGCGAGTACCTGCTGGAGGAGCTGGCCAAGGACACGCCCTCGGCGGCCGTCCAGGCCTGGACCCACGACGGCGGCGACGTCCTGGGCTCGCTGGACCGCCGCGTCCGCGCCGCCGGCGAGAGCGAGAAGCGGCTCCGCGCGCGGTTCGAGGAGATGTCCGAGGAGCGGCAACTGGTCGTCGACGCCCTCCAGAAGATCAACGTCCGCGCCCAGTCCGAGCGGGAGGGCCTGGAGAAGACCCAGGAGACGGTGGAGGCGCTCCAGAGCCCCCTCTCGTCGCACAACATCCGGGCCTGGCTCTGGGCGAACGGGCCGCCGGTCGTCGGCACGCTGGTCGTGATGTCGCTGCTGTACCTCCTGGTCAGCCGGTACTCGCACAAGCTGGTGGAGCTGTTCGCCTCGCGGGGGATCCGGGGGTCGAAGGCCGAGCGGGACAACCGCATGGAGACGCTCGTCAGCGTGCTCCAGAACACCGGCAGCGTGCTGGTGCTCGCCGGGGGGATCTCGACGCTGCTGGGCCAGGTGGGGATCCCGGTCGGGCCGCTGCTCGGCGGTGCCGCGGTGGCGGGCGTCGCGGTGGCCTTCGGCGCCCAGAACCTCATCAAGGACTTCTTCTACGGCTTCATGATCCTGCTGGAGAACCAGTACAAGCTGAAGGACATCGTCAAGATCGGCGACCACAGCGGCCAGGTGGAGCAGATCACCCTGCGCATGACGGCGCTCCGCGACGGCGACGGCGGCCTGCACTTCCTCCCCAACGGCGCCACGACCTCGGTGATCAACCTGACCCACGGCTGGTCCAGCGCGTCGTTCAACGTCCGGATCGCCTGGGACGAGGACGTCGACCGGGTCATCGGGCTCATCACGGATCTGGGCAAGGAGATGCGCCAGGATCCCAAGTTCCGGCTGATGATCGTCGACGACCTGAACATGATGGGCGTCGACGCCCTGACCGACACGGCGGTCGTCATCCTGTTCTCGATCAAGACGCTGCCGCTGCAACAATGGGCCGTGAAGCGCGAGTTCCTCAAGCGGCTCAAGAAGAAGTTCCAGGAGAAGGAGGTCAAGCTCCCCCCGCCGCCCCCCGTCGCCCCGCCGGGGTGAGGCGGGCTCACGGCGAGGGGGCCAGGGCGCGTTCCATGGCTTCCAGGCCCTCGACGAGCCGGGGGCCGACGCGGGTGGCGAGGTCTTCGTCGAGGGTGAAGACGCGGCCGTCGCGGATCGCGGGGACGCTCCGCCAGCCGGGGCGATTCAGCAGGCGTTCCCGGTTGCGGTCCGGCGAGGCGTCGCCGCCGTTCATCAGGCCGAACGTCGCCAGGACGACCTCCGGGCGACGGAGGACGACCTCCTCGTCGCTGGGGGTCGGGTAGTTCTGGGAGACGTCGGCGAAGATGTTGTCTCCCCCCGCCGCCTCGATCATCCGGCCCAGGATCGTCGCCGGGCCGACGGTCATCAGCGGGGTGTCGTAGAGGAGATAGAGCACCTTCGGCCGAGGCCCCGTCCGCGCGGCGACGCGCGATCGGACGGCCTCGAGGCGCGCGTCGAAGGCCGACGCGGCCTCCTCGGCCTTCGCCTCGGCGCCGACCATCCGGCCGACGGCCCGGATGTTGGCCGGCACGTCCTCGGGCCGCTCGGCGTCCAGGGCGACGACGGCCAGCCCCAGGCGCTCCAGCGGCTCGATCGCCGGCCCCTGCACGCCGGCCGTCGCCAGCACGAGATCCGGCTTCAGGGAGACCAGGACCTCCAGGCTCATCGTCTGGGCCGACATCCCCCCGACCGACGTCCGCGACTTCGCCTCCGGCGGGTAGTCGTCGACGTTCGTCACCCCCACCACGGCGTCCCCCGCGCCGATCGCGAACAGGATCTCCGTGTTCGATGGCGCCAGCGAGACTACCCGCGTCGCGGGCTTCTCCAGCACCATCGACCGCCCGACCGAATCCGTCACGCGCCGGGGCCAGCCCTCGCCCTCGACGGTCGTGCCGCGCAACGGCCGCGCGGGCTCCGCGGGCGCGGTCGCCTCCGGCGCGCCGCAGCCCGCGACGAGGATGGAGGCGAGCCACAGGGGGCGGAGCAGGCGGTTCGCGTCACGCTGGGTCGTCATCGGCTCGGAGGCTCCGTCGGCGGGGAGGGGGGAGGACCATGGGGGCGCCGGATATGGGGTGGCGGTCGACGAGGACCGGGCATCGGTAGGCGCGGGCGAGGGTCTCGGGCGTGAGGACGGCCTCGGGCTCGCCGTGGGCCAGCAGCGAGCCCTCGGCCAGCAGCGCGACGCGGTCGGCCCAGGTCGACGCCTGGTTCAGGTCGTGCAGGCTCACGACGACGGCCAGGCCCTCGTCATGCGCCAGGCGGTCGACCAGGTCGAGGATCTCGATCTGATAGTTCCAGTCCAAGTGGGCGGTGGGCTCGTCCAGCAGCAGGACGCGCGGCTCCTGCGCGAGCGACCGGGCCAGGGTGACGCGCTGCCACTCGCCGGCGGACAGGGCGTCGACGGAGCGGCGACGCATCGGGGTCAGCCGGGCCAACTCCAGCGCTCGGTCGACGACGGCCTCGTCGTCGGCGGTCATGGGGAGCCACCAGCCGCGGTGCGCCGCGCGGCCGAGCCGGACGACCTCCTCGATGGTCAGCCGCGCGCCGCCGGGGTCGTCCTGGAGGGCGATGGCGATCCGGCGATGGGCCCAGGCGCGCCCGCGCTTCCAGACGTCCTCGCCTTCCAGCCGCACCGTCCCGGCGCGGGGTGTCAGCAGGCGGGCGAGCGTCCGCAGGAGGGTCGTCTTGCCCGAGCCGTTCGGGCCCAGGAGCGCCACGACAGTCCCGGCGGGGACGTCCAGGTCGATGCCGGTCAGGACGTCGGGCAGGCCGCGACCGTAGCCGCACGCGAGCCCCTCGGCGCGGAGGCGGGGGGTCATCGGACGGCCCTCCTCAGCACCACGAGGAAGAACGGCCCCCCCAGGATCGCCGTGAGGACGCCGACGGGAAGCTCCGTCGGCGCGGCGACGGTCCGCGCCAGGTCGTCGGCCAGGACCAGCAGGATCGCGCCGCAGAGGCCGGAGGCCGGGATCAGGTAGCGGTGCCTGGCGCCGACGAACGCCCTCGCGACGTGGGGGGCGATCAGGCCGACGAAGCCGATCACCCCCGCGACGGCCACCGCGGCGGCCGTCGCCAGGCTGGCCGCGGCGACGACCATGCCGCTCATGCGCCGCAGCGGCAGCCCCAGCGCCCTCGCCGGCTGCTCGCCCAGGCTGAGGGCGTCCAGCGGCCGGGCCAGGGCGCAGAGCGTCGCGAACCCCAGCGCGATGTAAGGCGTCCCGCCGATCACCGCCGACCAGCTCCGGCCGGCCAGGCTCCCCATCATCCAGAGGACGATGCGGGCCAATTCCTGGTCGTGCAGGACCATCAGCAGCCAGACGACCGCCCCCAGGCAGCTGCTGACGGCCGTCCCCGCGAGGAGGAGCGTGACGATCGGCGCGGGGCCCCACCAGGCGGCCGTCACGTAGACCAGCCCGGCCGCCCCCATCGCCCCGAGGAACGCCCCCAGCGACACCGCGCCGAAGCCCATCGCCCCGGCGTCCCCCGCCAAGATCATCACGAGCGTCGCGCCGAGGGCCGAGCCCGTCGAGGCGCCGATGACGTAGGGGTCGGCCAGCGGGTTGCGGAACAGCCCCTGGTAGGCCGCCCCCGCCGCCCCCAGCGCCAGGCCGACGAGCGCCGCCAGGATGATCCGGGGGAGGCGGAGGTCCCACACGATGTCGGCGTCGCTCCCCTCGCCGACGAGCGCCGCGGCGATGCGCGCCGGCGACAGCCGCGCCGAGCCGACGCCCAGGCTGAGCGAGCCGACGACCGCCAGGATCGCCAGGAGCAGCAGGATGCGCGCGGGGCGGCCGCTCACGGACGCGCCCTCACGGCCTCGCCGGGGGGGCGACGCGGACGGTGCCGACGGTGTGACATCGAGACGGACCTCTCCGCCGGGCCGGGCGGCGCTGAAGGGACTCGGCCGAGCGCGGCCGGATCGTCGATCGTCGTCCCGACGGGCAGGTCTTCTGGCTCTCGGCTCTCGCGGCCCGGACGGCCTTCCCGCCGCGAACGGCAGTGGCATGGCGTCCCGGGCCTCGCCGATCACAGCGGCGGCCCCGCGCCGGATTCTCACCGGCTTCCCTATTCTCCCGCGCGCCACGGCGCGGGCACCCGTCGGGCGGATGCCCGCCATTGTAGCGGCCCGCCGCCGGTTGTCCTACACCGATGGCCGGCGAGCGGAGCCGCGGCCTCGATTGAGACGATGCTGATGACAGCCTTCCCCCCTGGAGGGGGAAGGTGGCCCGGAGGGCCGGATGAGGGGGGGACGAGCGAGACGGCCTCCGGGATTCGGGGCGGCCTCCCAATGGCCTTCGGCCTGGGCCGGATGACTCGAAATCCGAAGCTGCTCGGGCAAGCTCCCCCTCATCTGACTCCTTCGGAGTCTGTCTTCCCCCTCCAGGGGGGAAGAGCGTTTCCAACGAGTCGGCCGCGCCCCCCGCTCAATACGTCCGGCCGATCTTCGCGACGATGGCGCGCCGGACTTCCAGCGGGTCGATGCCGCCGCTCTTGCGGTAGACGACCTCGCCGCCGGGGGCGAGGATCAGGGTGTAGGGGACGGGGCCGGGCCATTCGGAGTCGAGGGCCTCGGCGAAGGCGTCGCGGTCGTCGGAGTCGAGGATGTAGTTGGTCGCGGCGACGTGGTTCGCCTTCAGGACGTTCAGGGCGTCGGCCTTCTTGGCGACGTCGTCCAGGCTGATCGTGACCAGGCGGAAGGGCCGGCCGCGATACATCCGATTCATGGTCACGAACTCGGGCAGCTCCTGGACGCAGGGGCCGCACCACGTCGCCCAGACGTTGACGACGGTGTACTTGTCCCCCTCGTTCTTGGCGAGCTTCGCCACGCCCCCCAGGTCGATCGGCTCGATCGCGACGGGTTCGGCGTCCCACTTCTCCAGCGACCGCGCGGCCTCGTCGCGCTTGTCGGACCACTTGGTGGAGCAGCCGAAGACGCGGGTGGTCGGCGTCTCCACGGGCTTGCCGGCCAGGACCGCCTCCAGGGCGTTGATCGCGTCGTGAGACTTCGGCGTCTTGACCTCGCCGTCGTCGAACCGGCCCTGATACCGCAGCTTGCGGCCGGCGTCGAAGATGAAGACGTGCGGCGTGGCGAGCGCCCCGTAGGCCTTCGAGACCTCCTGGGTCTCGCCGTCGTAGAGATAGGGGAACGGGAACTTCTGGTCGCTCGCCCGGAGCTTCATCTCCTCGAACGAGTCGTTCAGGTCGCTGTAGCCCAGCTCGTCGAGCCGCACGGCCTCCGGGTCGTTGGGGGAGATCGCGACCACGGCGACGCCCTTCGACTTGTAGTCGTCGTGGAGCTTCGCGAACCGGGCCTCGTACGCCTGCGCGGTGGGGCAATGGTTGCAGGTGAAGACGACCACCAGGGCCCTGGCGTCGGCGTAGTCCTTCAGCGCGTGGTTCGAGCCGTCGACGCCGGGGAGGTCGAAGTCCGGGGCCGTCGCGCCGATGTCGAGCGGCTTGAGGCCGGGGGGGTCGGCCTGGGCGAGGGCGGGGCCGAAGGCGAGGAGGCCCAGGACGATCGCGAGTCGGGCGAGGTTCATGGCTATGGTCGCTCCCGGGGGCGTCGGTCGTCCCCGCCGGTCGGCGGGGGGCAAGCCCGTAGTCTGACCGACCCGACCCGCGCCGGCAAGCGCCGACGCCGACGCGCCGCCCCCGCGGAAAAACCGTCATTCCGTTCTGAAAGACCCAAAACGACAGTCTCAATGACCTTGACCAGACTGGGCCGTCGGCCTATAGTCGCGAGGGTCGGCTCCCCGCCGACCATCGCGGCCGCGGCGGACACGGCCGCGTCGCTCCCTCCCACCTCGGGTCGCCGCCGGCCGCCAGGCCCCGGGGGCCCCATTCGCTCGACGGCGACGAGGCGACCCCGCGTCGCCCTCTCGCGCCGCGCAAGGACGAGGCCATGACGCCTGCCAAGAGATCGGGATTCACGCTCATCGAACTGCTGGTGGTCATCGCGATCATCGCCGTGCTGATCGCGCTTTTGCTCCCCGCCGTGCAGGCCGCCCGCGAGGCGGCCCGCCGCTCCCAATGCGTGAACAACTTCAAGCAGATGGGGCTGGCGATGCACAACTACCACGACACCCTGGGGTCGTTCCCCATCGGCCGGACGGGCGAGGGCTACAATTACGCCCCGCAGCGACACCAGCGCCGGACCTGGGCGTTCAGCATCCTGCCGTACCTGGAGCAAGGGAACACCTATAACGCGGTGAACTTCAGCCTCCAGTTCTACGAGCCCGAGAACACGACGGTGATCCGCTCGCCGATCGCGGCGTTCCAGTGCCCCAGCGACACGCCGACGATCCAGGAGCCCGACACGGCCCACCCTCGGGCCAAGGGGAGCATCGTCGTCAACTGGGGGAGCACCCATTTCTTCCAGAACGAGCGCTCCGGCGGCCTGAACACGGGTCGCAACGGCGGCGCGGTGACCTACCCGGGCGACCCGAGCGGCGACCCGTTCACGGGGCCGGCGGGGACGGTCTCGTTCCAGGGGGCGCCGTTCAAGGGGAACTTCTCCACGAGCCTCCGCGACATCACCGACGGCGCGAGCAACACGATCCTCTGCGGCGAGGTCATCATGGGCCCCAACGCCGGCAACCCGAACTACGACCACCGGGGCGACATCTTCAACGACGACTACAACTGCGCGATGTTCATGGCCTACACCCCGCCCAACTCCAAGATCCCCGACGCCCTGGGGGGGACGGGCAACGGCGAGCCCTACTGCTCGTGGCGGATCAGGTCGACCCCGCCCTGCACGGGGGGGACGCCCGTCTTCAACGCGGCGCGCAGCCGGCACCCCGGCGGCGTGAACACGCTGATGGCCGACGGCAGCGTCAAGTTCGTGAAGGACTCGGTCGCCCCCGCCACCTGGCAGGCGCTCGGCTCCAGCGCCGGCGGCGAGGTCGTCGGCTCGGACAGCTATTGACGCGAAGTTCGCGCGAGGAGGTCCGAGCGATGAGCGTGTCGCGAATCGGGTGGGGCGTCGCGGCGCTGATGGCGGTCGCGGCGCCGGCCGGGGGCTGCGGGGGTGACGACGGCCCCGCGTGGACGCCGCCCCCCCCGTCGTCGGCCGGGGGGCGCGAGGACACCGGCCCGCCGTCGGCCATCAAGGCATCCGCCACGCCGGGCCGCCGGCTGGAGATGCCGGGCCCTCGATCGGCCGTCGGCGACTCCCTCAAGGGGTCCGAGACGCCGAGGAAGGGCCGGGGCTCGCGCTGACGCGGGCCGGTGGATCCACGCGGCGTCGCGCCCTCAGGGGTGCGGCCGGGGGAATGGCATCGGCACCGGGAAGCCGTAGGGCGTGGGGTTCTGGTTGAACATCATCGGGATCGCCGGCAGGTAGGGGCCGGTCTCGCGGATCGGCCGGAGCCGGACCGTCCGCGGGGCCTTGCCCACGACGTCCCCCGTCGACGCGCCGAGGGTCAGCCCCTCGGCCGCCGCCGCCGCGAGCAATTCGCGATGGATCACCGCGCCCACCTTGCGTCGCTCGGTCGGGCCGGGCTCGCGCGCCAGGTCCACGTCCTGGACGACGACCTTGTAGTTCGGGCGCCGCGCGCGCATCGCCTCCAGCCAGGCGTCGACGGCCGGGGTGTACTCCCCCTTGCGCACGTCGTAGCCGCGATACTGGAACGTGGCGATCGGGTTGGCGCGGTCGTACCAGGTGACGACCTTGAAGTCGACTCGGGGTTCCTGGGCCGCGACCAGCGCGGCGACGATCAGGAGCGGGGGGATCATGGGCCGGTCCTCCGCCCCCATTGTAACCCGCCGTCTGGTCAAGAAAAGCGCGCGGGGTTCTCGCCGACGGCGATGATGCTGCACGCCTGGATCGGCTCCACGCCCAGCTCCTCGGCGCGGGCGAGGAGGGCGGGGGACTCGGCGCCCGGGTTGATCCAGACCTCGTCGACCCGCTTGTCGCGGAGCTGGTCCAGGATCCCGACCCCGACGGCGGGGGGGACGTACAACGAGACGCGGTCCAGGTGATCGCCGGGGATGGCGGCCAGGTCGGGATAGCAGGGGAGCCCCTCCACCTCCGACAGCGAAGGGTTGACGGGCAACACCTCCCACCCCTGGGCGACGAACGCCCGGACCGCCTTGTTGCCGTACTTCGACCGATCCTGACTGGCTCCGACGATGGCGATCCGGGGGCGAGAGGCGGACATGATGGGCTCCTTGCGGCGCGTGGGAAACGACCGGGCCGCGCATCGCGCGCCCCGGTGGAATCCTACGGCGTCCGTCGAGCCCCCGCGCGTCAGCGGCCGATGCCCAGCTCGGGCATCATGGCGATGACCCCCTCGCGGCGGATCAGCTCCAGGCGGCCGAGGGCCGAGCGGACGGCGTCGGCCCGCGCGGGGTCGAGCGTCCGCAGGAAGGGGGCGGCGGCCTCCAGCAGCATCGAGCCGCCGGCCGCGTGGACGAGGCCCTTGCGACCGTCCTCGCCGGACGACTGGTCCAGCAGCTCCTCGATGACCGACTTCGGCTTGGGGACCGCGCGGACGTCGTAGTCGGTCAGCTTGGCGGCCTCGGCGGCGAAGGCGACGGCGTCGTGGAAGCCGCCGAGCCGGTCGACCAGGCCGAGGTCGAGCGCCTGCTTGCCGGTGTAGACGCGACCGCCGGCGATCTCGTCGATCGGCTTCTTGAGCCGGTCGCCGCGGATCGCGACGACGTGGCCCTTGAACTCGCCGTAGATCTCGTCCATGTACTCCTGCATCTTGACCCGCTCGGCCGGCGTGAAGACGTTGTTGGAGGCGAGCATCCCGGCGTTCCGGCCGCGGCGATACGACTTGAAAGAGACGCCGACCTTGTCGAAGAGGGCGTCGGTCGCCAGCTTGCCGCTGACCACGCCGATCGAGCCGGTGATGGTCGCCTCGTCGGCGAAGACGGTGTCGGCGCCGCAGGCGACGTAATAGCCGCCGCTGCCGGCCACGTCCCCCATGGAGACGACCAGGGGCTTCCTGGCCTTCACCCGCTTCGTGGCGTCGAGGATGATCTCGCTCGCCAGGGCCGACCCGCCGGGGGAGTCGACGCGGAGCACGACGGCCTTCACCGAGTCGTCGTTCGCGGCGTCGTCCAGGGCGCGCCTGATCTTCACGCCGACGGCCGACTCGTCCTGGAACGCGGCCAGGCCCGCCTGGGCGTCGAGCACGATGGGGCCGTCGACGTACACCACGCCGACCGCCGGCTTGCCCTTGTCCACCTTCGACGCGGCCATGACCTCGCCGAGGAACTTGAACAGGCCGAACGGGTTGGAGGCGTCGAGCTTCGGCTCCTCCTTCTTGCCGTACTTGCGGTCGAGCACGACGTCGTCGCCGTAGGTCTTCTTGAGGTGGGCCTCCAGCTCCTGGCGATGCTCCACCGCGTCGAGGATGCCCAGCTCCCTGGCCTTCTCGGCGGTGTGCGGGCCGGCGTCGATCCACCCCTTCACCCGGTCGGCGTCCACCTTCCGGCCGGCGGCGACCCGCGCGACCATCGTTTCGTAGAGGCCGTCCAGCAGCCAGTTCTGCATGGCGTCGGCCTGCTCGCTGGGGCCGTCGCGCATGAACATCTCGGCGGCGCTCTTGTAGTCGCCGCAGGTGAGGAAGTCGGGCCGGACGCCGACCTTCTCCAGCAGCGACCGGATGTACGGGGCCTCGCCGTACAGGCCGGTGATCCAGAGGTCCGCCGTGGGGACGGCGCTAACGCGCGTCGCGGCGCTGAGCAGGACGTATTGCCCCAGGCCGCCGATCGAATCGGCGTGGCCGTACACGTCCTTGCCGGCCGCCTTCAGCCTCTCGAACGCGGCGCGGATCTCGGCGGTCTGGGCCTGGCCGGGGCGGGCACCTTCCAGGATCACGACGACGGCCTTCACCGCCGGGTCCTTCGCGGCCTTGTCGAGCCGCTCGATCAGCGACCAGAGCGGGGTGGACGACTCGCCGCCCAGGTTCAGGACGTCGTCCCTCGGGGTCTCCTGGATCGACCCGGAGAGCCGGAAGACCGCCACGCGGGCCTTGGGCGCCTCGGGCTTGGCCTCGCCCTCGGGCTTCTCCTGCGCCCGCGCCGCGGGGGCGAACAACGCCGCCGCCAGGGCGGCGGCCAGGGCGAATCGGCGTCCGCTGCTGATGTGCTTCATGGGGGCTCCTTGTGAGGTTGCCGTATCGACGCGGATCCTCGCGTCGGCTCGATCCAAATGGTCTTCCCCCCTGGTGGGGGAAGACATACCGCGGTGCGGTCGGATGAGGGGGGGCTTGCCCGCGGAGCATCGGAGTTCGGGGAACGGCCCGGGCCGGCGGCCGGGGAGGGTCCCTTTGCATTTCGACGCTTGTGCCGCTCGTCCCCCCCTCATCCGGCCCTTCGGGCCACCTTCCCCCACCAGGGGGGAAGGACGTTGGGATGGATCCTCCGGATCCGCGATGGTCGGTCGGGTATTCGTCGCGGTCGGTCGAATCTTCGACCGG
>NZ_JBBCIR010000095.1:0-55250 GCF_037189885.1 Paludisphaera sp. | reverse complement strand
TTCTCCCACGAGGGGAGAAGGGACGCTTGTCGTCGCCTTGCCCTCGCGCTTGCCGCGTTGATCCTCGCCCCGGCCGCGGGCTGCGGCGGGGGGCTCGATGCCCTGGTCTCGACGCCGCCATCGGACGGGCTCCGGATCGCGACGCCCTGGCCGCGAGAGGAGCGGGCGCGGCTGGCGGGCGAGTTCGCGGGATGGCTTCGCGGGCGACCGGACGAGCCCGTCGAGGCCGGCGCGATCGTCTGGATCGAGACGGCCGACGACGAGCCGATCGACCGCGCGGCGCGTCGACCGGCGTCGGCGCCCGACGTCCTCCTCGGCGGCGACGCGGCGGCCTACGCGCGGATGACGGCCGACGGCCGGCTCGAAAGCCTGAGCGACGGCGCGCCGAAGCCGTACTGGATCGTCGCGCGCTCCGCCGCGATCGGCCTGGAGCCCGGCCCCGGCCGCCTCGCGCTGGCCGACCCTCGCCTGGATCCGCCGACCCTGGCGTGGTGCCTGGCGCGGGTGGACGACGAGGGCTGGCGCGCCGGCTACGCCGAACTGCTCGACCATTATGGGGAGTCCGCCGCCGTCGGCTGGCGGGCGACCTCGGCGCGGGCGGCGATCGGGCGAGGGCGGGCCGCGAGAACGCTGACCACCGCGGATGCATCGGAGGCGAGGCACGAGGAGGGCGCGGCGATCGTCAAGGGGACCTCGCGTCCCCGCGCCGCGCGGGCGTTCCTGAAGTTCGTGGAAGAAGCGGGCGGCGGCGGGCCGGGGCCGAGGTTCGAGGCGATCGGGCAAGCCGGGGCGCTCGCGTGGGAGGGCGACCTCGCGGCCGACCTGCTGGGGGCGACCCTGGTCGACGCCCAGGAGGAGCTGGCGGTCGCGGTCGCGGCGGTGAAGGCGGCGGGCTCGCCGCAATGGGCGGTGGAGCGGCTGACCCAGCCCCCTCCCTGGCCGCCGGCCTCGATCGAGAAGCTGCTGGCCCGGCCCGGCGAGGACGGCCCGGCGCTGGTCGATTCGCTCACCGGCCAGTTCGCCCCCGACCCCGCCGCGCGCGACTGGCTGGCCCGGAGCTGGCTGGCGCCTCGCCGCGACCTGGACCGATCGGTCGTCGCGGAGATCGCCGCCGCGGCGGGGGGCCGGCTGGCGGGCGAGCCGCGATTCCGATCCTGGCTGCGCGCGGAGTGGACGCAGTGGGCCCGTCAGCGTTACCGTTGGGTGGCCCGACTGGCCGCCGCCAAGCCCCCGCCGAGCGAATCATGATCCGCGTCATCGCCGAAGGACTCGTCAAGCGCTACGGCCGCGTCGCCGCGGTCGATCACGCCTCCTTGCGCCTGCCCCCCGGCGAGTTGACTTGCCTGCTCGGCCCCCCGGGCGCGGGCAAGACGACCTTCGCCCGGCTCGTGGCCGGGCTCGAAGCCGCGGACGACGGCGAGATCTACCTGGGCGACCGCATGTCGCAGGCCCTCCCGGCCGCCGAGCGCGGCGTGGGGATGGTCTTCCGCGACCTCGCGCTTTGGCCCGCGCTGACGGTCCGCGACAACGTCGCCTACCCGCTCAAGGCCCAGGGCGTCCCGACGCGCGAGCGTCGGCGTCGGGTCGACGAATCGCTGGCCGCGCTGCGGATCGACGGCGTCGCGGATCGCCGCCCGGACGGGATCTCCCCGGGGCAGGCGTTGCGGGTCGCGCTGGCGCGCGCGCTGATCGCCGACCCGGGGCTGTTGATCCTCGACGACCCCCTCGCCGGGATCGAGCCCCGCGAGCGCGAGGAGGCATGGGACGAGATCCGCCGCGCCCGGATCGAGGCCGGCGTCACGACGCTCCTGCTGACCTCCGACGTGGCCGAGGCCCTGGCCCGCGCGGATCGTCTGGCGGTGATGGACCTGGGACGCGTGCTCCAGTCGGGTCGCCCCGAGGAACTTTACAGGCAGCCCGTCGACGTGTTCGTCGCGCGGCTGCTGGGCGCGACGAACCTGCTCCAGGGCCAGGTGGACGGCGTGGGCCTGGACGCCTCGCTGCGCGAGGTCGTCGTGCGGACGCCCGTCGGCCGACTGGTGGCGCGGACCACGCTCGGGGGGCTGGTCCCCGGATCGCCGGTCACGGTCTGCATCCGGCCCGAGTCGCTGACGATCGCCCAGGGCGTCCCCAGCGACGCCAACCGCCTGCCGGCGACCGTCGAGCGCGTCACCTTCGAGGGCCCCACCCGCCGCATCCTCCTCCGCGGCCCCGGCGACTGGCCCGTCGTCACCCTCGCACTCCAGAGCCAGTCGGCGCACGTCCGCGAGGGCCGCGGCGTCACGCTCACCATCGCCCCGGAGAACGTCACCCTGCTGGCCGGCAAGTTCGCCGTCGGCGGGGGCTGACGTCCTCCGCGGGACGCCGATCAGATCGCGATCACGACCTTCCCGAAGTGCTCGCCGCTCTCCAGGTGACGGAGGGCGTCGACGGCCTGGTCGAACGGGAAGACGCGGTCGATCGCGGGCTTGATGGCGTGGAACTCGATCGCGCTGAGCATCGATTCGAACATCGCGCGGGAGCCGACGAAGACCCCCTGGAGCCGGATCCCCGCGAACAGGATTTGCGCCGGGTCGACCCCCGCGCCGGGGCCGGTCAGGACGCCGATCATCGCGACCGTGCCCCCCGTCTTGACCGCGCGGAGCGACTTCGGGAGCGTCCCCGCGCCCCCAAGCTCGACGACGAGATCGACGCCCCGGCCGCCGGTGAGCCGGCGCGCGGCCTCCTCCCAGTCGGTCGTGGTCTTGTAGTTGATCGTCTCCGCCGCGCCCATCGCCCGGGCGCGTTCGAGCTTGGCGTCGCTGCTGGAGGTGATGATCACGCGGAGCCCGGCGGCCCTGGCGAACTGGAGGGCGAAGATGGAGACGCCGCCGGTCCCCTGGGTCAGGATCGTCTCGCCCGCGCGGACGCCGCCGGTCTCGAACAGGCCGTGCCAGGCCGTGACCGCGGCGCAGGGGAGGGTGGCGGCCTCTTCGAAGCTCAGCGAGTCGGGCAGGCCGACCAGGCCGCATTCCGGCAGGACGACCTCCTCGGCCAGCACGCCGGGGAGTTCGCCGCCGAGGGCCGAGGCGGCCTTCTCGGCGTCGGACGGGCCGTCGACCCATCGCGCGAGGAAGTTGCACGAGACCCGGTCGCCCGGCTTGAACCGCGACGCCCCCGGCCCGTTCTCGATAACCTCGCCGGCACCGTCGGACAGCGGGACCAGCGGTAGCTGGAACATGGGGGGGTACTGCCCCTTGCAGATCATCAGGTCGCGATAGTTCAGCGACGCCGCGCGCATGCGGACCAGGACCTCGCCCGGCCCCGGCTTCGGCGTGGGGGCGTCCTCGGGCTTCCAACCAGAGGGGCCGCCGGACTCGCGCAGTCGGTACAGTTTCATCGGGATTCCTCCGTGGGGGCCTCGGCGGCGTCGGGCACGTCTCCTCATACTACCCGGTGTCGCGGCGGGCCTGCTAGGATGGGGCGTCTTCGGGGCCGGCGTCGGGGGGTGCGTTGATCCGTCTCATATCGGGCTGGTTGTCGTCGCTGGTGTTGGGGATGCTCGTCGTCGGGCCGCTGGCGGCGCTGGGGGTCTGCGCGCTGGTGGATGTCGGGCCGGGGGGGGAGGCGAGGGCGTCGCTGTTCCCGGCGGCGGTCGTGCTGCTGGACCCGTTCGTCTGGACGAGCCTGCGACAGAGCGCGATCACGGCCGGGATCGCGTCGCTGGCGGCGATCGTCGGCGGGACGATCGTGGGGCGCGTCGTGGGGCGGCCGGGGGGGGCCTCGCGGGCGGCGGCGATGGTGGCGCTGGGGATCGCCGCGGCGTCGCCCCCTTATCTGATCGCGCTGGGGGCCTCGGGGTGGCTCGACGCCGGCGATTCGGCGACCTGGCGGGCGCGGTTCCCGTCCATCGACGCCGCGTGGGCGGCGTGGGTCGCGGCGTCGGTCGTGCCGGGGATGGCGCTCGGAGCGCTCGCGTACCTCCGCGCGCTCGACGGGCTGGGGCCGTGGTGGCGCGAGGCCGCCGCGATGGCCGGCGGCCCTCGGCTCGGGCGCTGGCGCCGGCTGGCCTGGCCGCCGATCCGCCCGGCGATGGCCCGCGCGGGGGCGTTCACGTTCGCCCTCACGCTCGCCGATCCCGGGCCGCCGTTGCTGCTGGGGCTGCGGCGGACGCTGGGCTACCAGATGGTCGTCGTCGCGACGGGGGACGCGCCGTTCCCCGCGTTGGCGTCGCTGGCGCTGATCGCGGTCGCGACGGTCGCCGGATGGCGGATCATCCTGAGGCTTTGGTCCGGGCCCGACCGCGAGGGGAACGGGCGCGACGACCGCCCGCGCCCCCCCGCGTCGTGGCGGCGAGCGCTGGCGACGTGGGGCGTCGCGGCCGGCTTCGGGGCGTTCGTCCTGGCCGCGATGGTCGGACTGGGGATGGTCGCGGGGGAGGCCGCCGACGAGGGGGGGGCGACGCGGCGTCTGTCGGCCGACCCGGCCGTGACTCGGATCCTCGTCCGCTCGCTGGCGATGGGGGTGGGCGTGGCGGTGCTGGCGACGGCCTCGGGCGCCGCCCTGGCGCGGCTGGAGGCGTCGGCGGGGCTCGCCGCGGCGGGACGGTTCCGACGGCTCGCGAAGGCCGTCGCGCCGCCGCCGATCGTGGCGGGGGTCGTCGTCCTGGCGCTGGGACGGCTGGCGACGCTCGCCTCCGCCGGCCGGGAGGACGCCGGCGCGCTGATCGACTGGCTCGACGCCGACCGCGCGCCGATGGTCGCGACCACGCTGGCCGTCTGGCTGGCCGTCGCGTCGTCGCGGGTGGGCCGCCGGCCGCTCGGCCCGGTCGACGCGGCCCATGACGCCCGATACGACGCCGCCATGCTCGCCGGGGCGCGCCGCGGGTCGGCCCGCCGTCTGGCGCGCGGGGGGAGGCTCGGCGAGGGCTGGGGCGACTTCGCGGCGACCCTGGCGACGGCCGCCGTGGCCGTCGCGCCGGCCATGGTGGTCGTGTCCTGGCTCTCGATCGCGACCGTCGGGCCGGGGGTGTTGCTGTACCGCGAGCGGGGGGGCGCCGGCGCGGCGGTGGCGGCGACGCTGGGGCTGCTGGCGTGGGGCGTGGCCCTCGCGACCGCCCCGATCGGCGCGGGGCGTCGGGGAAACGCCTCGACGGCCGATTCGCCCGGCGCGTAGAATCGTGGGGATTCGCGAGGCGCATCCAGGTTAGGCGATTTCGGAGCGAGGGCCGCGATCAGGCCCCGGGAGCGACGATGGGCACGGCGAAACTGGCGCTCGAGGACGGTTCGGTATTCACGGGCCGGTCGTTCGGGGCGCAAGGCGAGACGGACGGCGAGGTCGTGTTCAACACGAGCATGACCGGATATCAGGAGATCGTCACCGACCCGTCGTACAACGGCCAGATCGTGGCCATGACCTACACCGAGATCGGCAACTGCGGCGTCAACCGAGAGGACGCCGAGAGCCCCCGCCTGTGGATCCGCGGCTTCATCGTCCGCGAGCTGTCCTCGCGCGTCAGCAACTTCCGCGCGGAGCGGTCGCTCGACGATTACCTCGCCGAGAACGGCGTGGTCGGCCTGGCCGGGATCGACACCCGCGCCCTCGTGCGCCGGATCCGCGTCCAGGGGGCGATGAAGGGGGTCATCTCCACGACCGACCTGGACGACGCCAGCCTGGTCGCCAAGGCGCGGAAGAGCCCCGGCCTGGTGGGCCGCGACCTGGCCAGCGAGGTCATGCCCGAGGGGCCGACCGTCTGGGAGCCGGGCCTCCACGAGGGCTACCACATCGACCCGACCGGCCGCGGGCCTGCCCCTCGCCCCGCCCGGGGGGAGAAGCGGCCCCACGTCGTCGCGATGGACTTCGGCATGAAGTGGAACATGCCCCGCCACCTGGTGGACGTCGGCTTCCGCGTCACGGTCGTCCCGGGGAACACCCCCGCCGAGGCCGTGATGGAGCACCAGCCGGACGGCATCTTCCTCTCCAACGGCCCCGGCGACCCCGAGGCGCTCGGCAAGGCCGTCGGCACGGTCAGGAGCCTGATCAAGACCGCCGCCGAGTCGCGCGGGATCCCCATGTTCGGCGTCTGCCTCGGGCACCAGCTCCTGGGGCTGGCGTTCGGCGGCAAGACGTTCAAGCTGAAGTTCGGCCACCGCGGCGCGAACCACCCGGTGCTCAACAAGGACACCGGCCGGGTGGAGATCACCACCCAGAACCACGGCTTCGCCATCGACCCTTCCAGCCTCCCCGCCGGCGTCGCCGTCTCCCACGTCAACCTCAACGACCAGACGGTCGAGGGGATCGGGCACGAACGGCTGCCCGTCTTCAGCGTCCAGTTCCACCCCGAAGCCTCCGCCGGGCCCCACGACAACCGCTACCTCTTCGACCAGTTCCGCGGCGCGACGGGCTGAGCCGCGCGGGCGGCGAGGCGATGTGGGCCGCCAAGTCCGCGACGACGTTGGACCAACACGTCCCCGCCTCCTCCTCGACGGAGGGGGCGGCGCGGCGACCCATCGAGCCGAAGCGGACTCATTGACGGGGCCGCGACCGTCCTGTAACCTGTGACTTTACGATACCAAGCGACCGCCATGCCGGTTCGCGAGCCGCTCCGGAGTGTGCCCCGTGGGATCGACGTGCGTGGTGGGCCTGCAGTGGGGAGACGAGGCCAAGGGTAAGATCGTGGACCTGCTCTGCGACGACCACGACGTGGTGGTCCGCTATCAGGGCGGGGCCAACGCGGGGCACACGGTCGTCCACGAGGGGACGACGTACAAGCTCTCGCTGGTGCCCACGGGGATCCTGAGGTCGCACGTCCACGCGGTGATCGCCAACGGCGTGGTGATCCACCCGCCGGCGCTCCTGAAGGAGGTCGCGACGCTGGAGGCCCAGGGGATCGACTTCCGGGGCCGCCTGCACGTCGGCGACCGGGCCCACGTCATCCTGCCCTACCACCTGGCGGAAGAGCGGCTGACCGAGGAGTCGTCGTCGAGCGCCGACCACCTGGGGACCACCCGGCGGGGCATCGGCCCGTGCTACAAGGACAAGGTCGGCCGGGTCCACGGCGTGCGGGTCGCCGACCTCTACCGCCCGGCCGAGTTCCGCGAGCGGCTCAAGCGGATCGTCGACTTCAAGAACCGCCTTTTGGGCGCGATGCTGACGGACTTCGAACCGTTCGACGACGCCGCGGTCGCGGAGGAGTACCTGGGCCACGCCGAGGCGCTCCGCCCGTACGTGTGCGATTCCACGGCCAAGCTCCACGAATGCCTGGACGCCGGCAAGCGGCTGATGTTCGAGGGGGCGCAGGGGTCGCTGCTGGACGTCGACCACGGCAGCTATCCCTACGTCACCAGCTCCAACTCCAGCGCCGTCGGGCTGTCGCCGGGCTCGGGCGTGCCGGCGCGGTACGTCGACCGCTGGATCGGCGTCGTCAAGGCGTACACCACCCGCGTCGGCGGCGGCCCGTTCCCCACCGAGCAGGACAACGAGATCGGCGAGCGGATCCGCCGCGTCGGCCGCGAGTACGGGACCGTCACCGGGCGGCCGCGCCGCTGCGGCTGGTTCGACGCCGTCGCCGCGGGATACTCGGCGCGGGTCAGCGGCTCCACGGAGATCGCCGTCATGCTGCTGGACGTCCTCAGCGGGCACGACGAGTTGCAAGTGGCCGTCGCCTACGAGCGGGACGGAGAGCCGGTCCGCACCCTGCCGGCCTCGCTCGCCGACCTGGAGGCCTGCCGCCCGGTCTACGAGACCCTGCCCGGCTGGAAGGAAGACGTGACCGCCGCCAGGAACTGGGACGACCTGCCGAAGGCCGCCCGGGACTACGTCGAGTTCATCGGCCGGAAGGTCGGCGTGCCGGCGACGATCGTCTCCGTGGGCCCGGACCGCAACCAGACGATCCGCGTGCCGCAAGGCCGCTGAACCCGACCAGGACGGACCAGATCGAACGGGCCGGACGCGGCAGGATCCCCCCTCATGGATTGGGCACGACACGACCCATGCGACCCGACGAACTCCCCCCGCTGAACGTCACCGTGGAAGGGCTCGCCAGGCTGGAGGGGTGGGACCTCCGGCCCGAGCAGCTCCCCCGCCACGTCGCGATCATCATGGACGGCAACGGCCGGTGGGCCCAGCAGCGCGGGCTCCCCCGCGTGATGGGCCACCGCCGGGGCGTCCGGAGCGTGCGCGCGATCGTCGAGGAGGGGGTCAGGCTGGGCCTGGAGCAGGTCACGCTCTATTGCCTGTCGGTCGAGAACTGGAAGCGGCCGGCCCGCGAGGTCCGGTTCCTGATGCGGCTGCTGCGCCATTTCCTCGTCGCCGAGCGCGCCGAGCTGATGGAGCGAAACGTGCGGCTGACGACCATCGGCCGTCGCGACGGCCTGCCGCCGGAAGTCCTGGCGGAGATCGACCGCACGGTCGCGGAGACCGCCGGCAACACCGGCATGGTCCTCCGGCTGGCGATCAACTACGGCGGGCGCGCCGAGATCCTCGACGCCGCGCGTCGGATCGCCGAGGAGGCCCGCGACGGCCGGCTCGACCCGGCGACGCTCGACGAGGACGCCTTCGCCGCCTACCTGGAGACCGGCGGGGCGGCCGACCCGGATCTGCTGATCCGCACCGCCGGCGAGCTGCGCGTCAGCAACTTCCTGCTCTGGCAGGTTTCGTACACGGAGTTGTGGGTCACGGACAAGTTCTGGCCCGACTTCCGCGGCGACGACCTGCTGCGGGCCTGCGCCGACTACGCCCTGCGGACGCGCAAGTTCGGCGGGCTGCCGGCCTCCTCGCTGGCCGCGGGGACTCCGGCCGGGTAGAGTGGGATCGAAGCGGCCCCGCCCGGTGGGGCCGCCCCAGGCCACCCACCCGCTCGTCACGCCAAGGATTCATGCTCCGCACCCGCGTCCTCAGCGCCGTCCTGATCGTCGCCGCGCTGGTCCTGGTCCTGTACGTGGACCAGGGGCTCTGGCCGTGGTTCCCGCTCTGGTTCGCCGTCGCCGCCCTGGCGATGGGGGCGACCTCGCGGGAACTCGTCGCGCTGCTGGCGAACACCCCGGCCCGGCCCGACCCCCGCGTCGTCGCCGGCGGGCTGCTGGCGATCCTGGCGGCGAACTGGCTCCCCCACCTGGTCTCCTCGTGCCCGGACCACGAGCCGATCTCGGGCATCATGTCCGAGCCGTACGGGTCGATCGGGGTCCTGGCCTGGCCGTTCCTCAGCTTCGTGGCGGTGGTGATGGCCGCGTTCGTGGCCGAGAGCCTGCGGTTCGAACGCCCCGGAGGCGCGATCGCGTCGGTCGCCGGGACCGTGCTGGTCGTCGCCTACGTCGGCCTGCTCGGGACGTTCATGATCCAGATGCGCTGGCTCGAAGGCTGCAAGCACGGCCTGATCCCGCTGGCGATGCTGATCGCCACGGCGAAGGGGGCGGACGTCGGCGCGTACACCATCGGCCGGCTCTTCGGCCGCCGCAAGCTCTGGCCGGCGTTGAGCCCGAACAAGACCGTGGCGGGGGGCGTCGGCGGGCTGGCGTTCGCGGTGGTCGGCGCGCTGGCGGTGGAATGGATCGCGCGGGGGCGGGGCCTGATGGCCCTGGGCTGGATGGGCGCGGCGGGCTTCGGCCTGCTGGTCGGGGCGACGGCGCAGATCGGCGACCTGATGGAGTCGATGATCAAGCGCGATTGCGGGACGAAGGACGCCTCGGCCGCCGTCCCCGGCTTCGGCGGGGTGCTGGACGTGCTGGACTCGCTGCTCTTCGCCGCCCCGGTGGCCTATGGGTTCTGGGCGATCCTCGGCCCCTGAACCGATTTTCATATCGCGTCGGGCATATTGTCTTCGGCCCCCGAATTGATAGCATAGAGTTGAATGGGATGGGCCGATCGGGCCCGAGTCCGTCGCGCCCGCCCGGGTCGGCGAAAGGGGAGGTATGCCGGAAGTCACCATCGCGCTGGAGGGCCAGGACGAAGAACTGGCGGTCTTCGGCAGTCGCGACCAGCACCTGCGGCAGATCCGCGACGCGCTGGGCGTCAAGGTGCTGGCGCGTCGGGGCGAGGTCCGCATCGAGGGGAACTCCGCCCGCGTCGAGCAGGCGCGGGGGATCTTCGAGGGGCTGCGCTCCCGCCACCGCTCGCGCAAGCCGGTCAGCTCGGCCGACGTGGCCGACCTGATCGATCGCGCCTTGCAGCCTCCGGGAGAGCCGGGGGGCGTCGAGATCCGCGAGGGGAACCGGGTCGTCCGCCCGCGCACCGGCGGGCAGGACCGCTACCTCCGCGCGCTCCGCGACCACGCGCTGGTGCTCTGCGTCGGACCGGCGGGGACCGGGAAGACCTACCTCGCGGTTTCGTACGCGGTCCAGCTGTTGCGCCAGGGGAAGATCAAGAAGATCATCCTGGCGAGGCCGGCCGTGGAGGCGGGGGAGCACCTGGGCTTCCTGCCGGGGGACCTGGAGGCGAAGATCAACCCGTACCTCCGCCCGCTGCTCGACGCCCTGCACGACCTGATGCCCTACGATCAGATCCGTCGCTACATGGACAACGACCTGATCGAGATCGCCCCGCTGGCCTACATGCGCGGTCGGACGCTGAACGACGCCGTCATCATCCTGGACGAGGGCCAGAACGCGACCGTCTCGCAGATGAAGATGTTCCTGACCCGCATGGGGCAGGACTCGCGGATCGTCGTCACCGGCGACGTGACCCAGGTCGACCTCCCCCCCGCGACCCCCAGCGGCCTCGCCGACGCCGTCGAGCGGCTCAAGGGCGTCCCCGGCGTCGCCGCGGTCACGCTCGACCGCACGGACATCGTCCGCCACCCGCTCGTCCAGGCGATCGTCGACGCCTACGAGCCCGTCGAGGTCGTCCCCCGCGAGCTGGAGGAGACGATCGGCATCCCGGCCCACCCCCGCGTCCATGGCCACGGCCACGGTCACGCCGCCGCCCCGCCGGGCGACGACGGGGCGAACGGGGACGGGGACGAGGCCGAGGCGGGATGAGGCCGTGACCCCCCCCCTCGTCATCACGATCCTGATCGTCGGCAAGGCCGACGACCCGCCCGCGAGGACGGACTCAGGGCGCACGGGGCCGCGCGGCCCCGGCGCGGAACAGCGCGGCGCGCCTCGCGACGGCCGCGGCGATTCGAGTCGCCTTCCATGAGCATCGGTAGACGGCGCCCGAGGCCGAGTCGGGCCCAGTTGAGAACCCTCCCGAGCATCTCCATCGAGCAGGGCCGAGCCGCCCGCCAGCGCGCCCGCCTCGTCAGCTTCTCGCTGATCGGCCTGACGGCGCTGATCGTCTCGGCCGTCGTCCACGGCTCCGGGCCGCCGTTCGAGTATCGGCTGGGCCAGCGTCCCGAGCGCGAGATCCGCGTGAAGGTCAGGGAGTTCGGGATCCGGAACCAGACCAAGACCAGCAACCTGCGCCAGGCCGCCGCCGACCAGGTCCCGCTGGTGATGATCAACGACCCGGCCCCGATCAAGGATCTGGCCGAGCGCCTGGACGACCTGACCGTCACCGTGGCGAAGTCGCAGCGGTACGAGGACGTCGACCCGACGGTGGTCTCCACCTGGCGGCTGAAGCCCGAGGCGTACCTCGACATCAAGGCCGCCACCGACACCCCCCAGCGTCGGGACAACCTGCACGTCCAGATCGCCAAGGCGTTCGAGCCCCTGCTGGAGGCGGGGGTCCTGGGCCCCGGCGCGTTGCCGCGCAACGAGGAATCCAGCCGCACGCTCTCGATCCGCGACATCGACCACCCCGCCGAGGCGGCCCGGATCTTCCCCCGCGAGCGGGTCGTTCCGGAGCGGATCGTGAAGCCGGACGGGCCGGTGGCCAAGGAGTTCGTCGCGGCGTTCACGCCGAGCCGCGTCGGCGAGACGCTGTTCCAGCTCGTCGCCGAGCGCCTCGACGGCCGCCCCACGCTGACGTTCGACCCGGAGGAGACCGCGAGGCTCCGCGAGCAGGCGCGCGAGGCGGTCCCGGAGTGGTTCGACACCTTCCGCGAGGGGGAGGTGCTCGTCGACCAGGGGCAGCCCATCGCCGAGGAGCAGCTGATCCTGCTCCGGATGGAGCACGACGCGGCCATCGCCGAGTTGACGCTCGCCGAGAAGCTCCAGCGGGCCGTCGGCATCCTCGCCCTGGTCTCGGCGCTGTTCATCCTGGCCGGCGCGTACATCGCCCGCCACGAGCGCCGGATCGCCGCGGATCTGGGGCGGATCGCCACCCTCTGCGCGCTGGTCGTCGTCTGCGTCGGGATGGTCCGGCTGCTGGCGAACCAGGCGTGGAACGCCGACCTGATCCCGGTCGCCGCGTCGGCCATGATCCTGGCGATCGCCTACAACCCCAGCTTCGGGCTGATGGCGACGTTCTGCCTCTCGATCCTGACGTGCATGGCGCTGGGGACCGGCATCTCCCACTTCCTGATCCTGATGGGGGGGACGGCCGCCGGCGTGCTGGGCCTGAACGACGTCCGCACGCGCACCAAGCTCATCAAGGTCGGCGCGACGTCCGCGGCGGTCTACCTGATCCTGACCTGGGCCGCCGGCCTGTGGGAGCATCAGCCGATCGAGCTGATCCGCTCCGACGGCTTCTGGCGCGCCGGCTGGGGGCTGATGGCCGGCTTCTTCATGGGGGGGGCGCTGCCGTTCCTGGAGAACTCCTTCGGGATCGTGACGGGCATCAGCCTGCTGGAGCTGGGGGACAACACCCACGCGCTGCTGCAGGAGCTGGTCCGCCGCGCGCCGGGGACCCACAACCACTCGATCACCGTCGGCGCGATCGCCGAGGCGGCGGCCGAGCGGATCGGGGCCAACGGCCTGCTGGTCCGGATCGGGGCGTACTTCCACGACATCGGCAAGATGCTGAAGCCCCACTACTTCGTCGAGAACCAGATGGGGTCGGCCAACCGGCACGCCAACCTCGCGCCGGCGATGAGCACGCTGATCATCATCGGCCACGTCAAGGACGGCGTGGACCTGGGGCGGCAGCACCACCTGCCGGAGCGGATCATCGACCTGATCGAGCAGCACCACGGCACGACGCTGGTGGAGTACTTCTACCACGAGGCCAACCGCCGCGGCGCCGGCGACCCGGACGCCGCCGTGGTGCAGGAGAGCGCGTTCCGCTACCCCGGCCCCAAGCCGCAGACGAAGGAGGCCGGCATCCTGATGATGTCGGACTGCGTGGAGAGCGCCAGCCGCACCCTCTCCGAGCCGACCCCGTCGCGGATCGAGGGCCTGGTGCGCGAGCTGATCGACAAGCGGCTGCGCGACGGCCAGTTCGACGAGTCCGGCCTGACCCTCCGCGAGATCGCCGAGATCCGCGACAGCCTCATCAAGTCGCTGATCGGCATCTACCACGGCCGCGTCAAGTACCCCGAGCAGAGGACGGCCTGAACGTGACCCCCCCGCCGGACGATCGCCAGGACCCCGACGCCCTCGACCTCGACCTCGAACCCGACGCGCCCGAGCCCCCCGCGTTCGAGATCGACGTGAGCGACTCGCAATCGCGCGTGGCCGTCGACCGCGCCGCGCTGCGGGCGTTGGTGGAGCGCGTCCTGAGGGGGGAGGGGATCGAGGCGGCGACGATCTCCCTGGCGATCGTCGACGACCCGACCATCCACCGGGTCAATCGCGACCACCTGGACCACGACGAGCCGACCGACGTCGTCACCTTCGACCTATCCGACGAGGGGGACGACCGCCTCCGCGGCGAGCTGGTCGTCTCGGCCGAGACCGCCGCGCGGGTCGCCGCCGAGATCGGCGTCGAGCCCCGCGACGAGCTGACCCTCTACGTCGTCCACGGCCTGCTCCACCTGTGCGGCTGCGACGACCTGGACGAGGAATCGGCCGCGGAGATGCGCCTCCGCGAGGATGCCGCCATGGGTCGCCTCGGCCTGGCGAACCCCTTCCGGGCGACCCATCGCCCCGCCCCCTGACGCCCCACGACTCCCGGAGACCCCGACTTGGACGGGCCTAGCTCGACCTGGCTGATCCTCCTTTGCACGCCCGTCTTCCTCACGCACGTGACGACGATCGCCCTGACCAAGGCCCTCCAGTCGTACTCGCGCAGCAGGCTGGAGGAGCTGACCGAGGCGCGAGGGCGGCCGGAGCGGGCCGACGAGATCGCGCATCACGATGCCCGAGTCGGCCGCGCCGCCGAGGCCGTGGCCGTCGCCACCGGGGTGTTCCTGGCCGTCGCCGCGGGGCTGGCCTTGCACCGTCGCGACGCGACCGGGGGCGACGGCGGGCTGATCCTGGGCGTCACCCTGGCGGGGATCGCCGGATACCTCCTCGCCGGGGTCGTCGGGCGGCTCTACGCGGAATCGATCCTCGACCGCGCCTGGCCGGCCGCGCCCTTCCTGCGAGCGGCCGGGCTGCCGCTGACGGCCGCGTCCGCCGGGCTGGAACTCCTCGTGGAGTGGCTCGTGGGCGTCCCCGACGCCGGCGCGCGGCCGGCCAGCGTGGAGGTCGAGGTCCCCGCCGACCTGGAGGAGGACGAGGACCAGGAGCCCGACATCCCCGAGGAGGCGCGCGAGATGATGGGGAACGTGGTCGAGCTGACCCGGACCACGGCCTCCGACATCATGCGGCCCCGGGCGGAGATGGTCATGCTCCCCTCCACGACCTCCGCGGCCGGGGCGGCCGAGACGTTCCGCGCCACCGGCCTGAGCCGCATCCCGGTGTATGGCCGGAGCCGCGACGACATCGTCGGGATCCTGCTGTTGAAGGATCTGTTCGGCCGCCTCGCCGCACCTCCCGACGGCGGGGAGGTCCCCCTCGCGCGGCTGGTCCGCGAGGCCTACGGCGTCCCCGAGACCAAGAACGCCTTCCAGCTGCTGGAGGAGATGCGGGCCCGGTGCGCCCCGATGGCGGTCGTGCTCGACGAGTACGGCGGCGTGGTCGGGCTCGTCACGATGGAGGACCTGGTCGAGCAGGTCATCGGCCCGATCCGCGACGAGCACGACGCCCCGACCGAGGAGGAGCCGGTCGTCCCCGTGGGAGATTCGGCCTTCGAGATCGTCGGCGGCGTCGACCTGGAGGAGCTGAACGAGCGGTTCGGCCTCCACCTGCCCACCGACGAGGAATTCCACACCGTCGGCGGCCTGGCCTTCCACGCCCTCGGACGACTCCCGGAGCCCGGAGCGAGCTTCCGACGCGACGGCGTCGAGTTCACGGTCCTCGCCGTGTCGCCCCGTTCCATCCGCCGCCTCCGCATGGACCTCAGCCCCGCCCCCCCGCCGGAAGGCTGACCCGACCGAGGGGGAGAAAGGTGAAGACGATCTTCCCCCCTGGAGGGGGAAGACAGACCGCGAAGCGGTCAGATGAGAGGGAGCCCGCCCACCGAACGCCGGACTTCGGAACGTTGGCGCGCGCCGATGGCCTCGGAAAGCCCCGCCTGGCTTCGGAAAGATGTCTCGCTGGTCCCCCCCTCATCCGGCCCTCCGGGCCACCTTCCCCCTCCAGGGGGGAAGGCCGTCGTGAGAGGTTGGCGCGACATGTCGAAACGGGAAGACGCGGCGCCGGGAGGGAGGCCCTCGCGGTCGCCGCGTCGCGGATGATGGCGGTGGTTGGGATGGTTCAGCGGGCGACGGGTCCGCCGTGGGCGGCGGTCACCAGGGCGGGGCCGGACAGCACGTTGATCCAGGCCGAGAGGGCCTCGCGCGTCAGGCGGACGGCCCGGTTGACCTCGGGCGAGGGGGGGAGCGGCTCGGCGGCGACGATCAACTCGGCCTTCGGCTCTTCGGGGGCGAAGACGTCGGCGGGGAGTTCGACGAGCGCGGTCGTCGCCTCGACGGCGGCCGGCTCGGGCGTCTCGGCGAGCATCGCCTCGGGGGCGGGGGCCGGCTCGTCGACGATTGCGGGGGCGAAGTAGAGGTCGGCGCTGGTCTCCATCTCCGAGAAGTCCGGCAGCGGGGCGGGGGCGGGGCCGGCGGCCACGGGCAGCGGGCCTTCCAGGGCGACCGGCTCGGGGCCATCGACCGCGGCGACGGCCTCGGCGGGGATCGGCGCGGGCTCGGGCTTCAGGTCGGCGAGGGCCATGGCGTCGAAGTAGAGGTCGGACGACTCGCCCATCGCGACGAAGGCGCGGGCGTCGCGGTCGCGGTCGGCGGCCTCGCGGATCCCCTCGGCCAGCGCCGCGGCGAGGCGGTAGCCCTCGGGACGGGCCCGATCCCAGGCCAGCAGGGCCAGGTCGTCGGGACGGACGGCGGAAATAGTCGGGGCCGGCGTCGCGAGTTCGGTCGTCGCGACGGCCAGGTAGTCGTCGAGCTTCGGCAACGGGAACGGGAGCGCGAGCGGGGCGGCGACGGACGAGGCCGCGTGACGGCGGGGGGCGATCGAGTGCTCGACCGCGATGATCGGGCGGCGGGGCGCGAGGGCGGGCGCGGCGGCCGTTCGGTTGGCGAGGCTAGCGGCGTGGGCCCGCTGCATCTCGGCCGCCAGCAGGTCGTGGATGATGACGTGCCGCTCGCCGGCGCGGTCGTCGGCCGCCGCGAGTCGGGCGTTCATCCACTTCTGAGCGCCGGCGACCCAGCCCTCGATCGTCGGCCAGGTGGGGAGGCCAAGGCCCAACCCCGCCACCAAACTGATCAAGACGAGTCGTAGCGTCATGGGTCGATCTCCGGGTCGTGACGATTTCATCGGTCGTCGATTCCGTGCGATGTCATGGTCGTACCCTATCCGAATCGATGTCTCCTTGTGCTAAGTGGTATCGACGGGGCTGCCCTGGCGCTTTGCGAAATATCGAGAAAATAAGCAGTCGGGATTGCATGCGGGGCCGGTTCGCATTGGCTGGAGGCTCTGGGTGCCGGGGCGGGCGCCGGTTACGTCAAGCGTCCGGGCCTGGCTCGCGAGGAAGCATGGGAGCTTTGTCCGGCCGGTACCTCGGAAAAAAACCGAGACTCGTGAAATCCCGACGGTCTCGTCGGTGACCATGTAGGCGCTTGATGTCGGTGATCCTTGTCAATTCGGAAGCACTTGAGGACTGCGGGCCGACCGGCCGCCGATGCGCAATCGGGCTCGTCGTGGCGTTGACGTCTCGTTCGAGAAGGCGCGCGCGTTTCGCCCCCGCCGGGCTGGCATGAGCGAGGCGTCGATCGAGAAAACCA
The DNA here is from genome assembly GCF_037189885.1 of Paludisphaera sp. Taxonomy (NCBI): domain Bacteria; kingdom Pseudomonadati; phylum Planctomycetota; class Planctomycetia; order Isosphaerales; family Isosphaeraceae; genus Paludisphaera; species Paludisphaera sp. The sequence goes on along the minus strand of NZ_JBBCIR010000095.1, from coordinate 38,188 downwards.
CTTCGAAAAAGACGAACGAAGCCAACGTGAAAAAATTGCAAGGCGATTTATTGTTGGAGTTTATGGCGAAGCCTGGGAGAGGCGTGGCGCGCGAACGAAGCCAACTCGCGGGGGCTTCGCCACGCCGGGCTTCGACGGGGGAACACGGCCGACGGGCCCTCGAACTCGGAGGGCTCGACCGTTTGCCGGGGGTTCGCGTGGTCAAGACCGGCCCGGCGCTTTAAGATGGGCCGTCCCGTCGGGTTTCGACGGGGGACGAGGAGGAGGCGGACATGGGCAAGGCGGTCCTGGTCACGGGCGCGGGCGGGTTCATCGGCAGTCACCTGACGGAACGCCTCGCGCGGCTGGGACATCGGGTGCGCGCCCTGGTCCGGTACAACGGCCGCGACGATCGCGGCTGGCTCGACGACCTGCCGAGCGACATCCTCGCCGAGATCGAGGTCCATCGGGGCGACCTGAAGGACCCCGACGCGGTGGCCCGCGCGGTGGAGGGGCGGGAGCTGGTCTTCCACCTGGGGGCGCTGATCGCGATCCCGTACTCCTACCAGAACCCGTTCGACGTGGTGCAGACGAACGTCGTCGGAACGGCGCACGTCCTGGACGCCTGCCGGCGGTCGAGCGTGCTGGAGCGGGTGGTGCTGACCTCGACGTCGGAGGTGTACGGCACGGCCCAGTACGTCCCCATCGACGAGAAGCACCCGGTCCGTGGCCAATCGCCCTACGCCGCGACGAAGATCGCCGCGGACGCGCTGGGCGAGAGCTACCATCGCTCGTTCGGGACGCCGGTGAGCGTGCTGCGGCCGTTCAACACGTTCGGCCCCCGCCAGTCCGCCCGCGCCATCATCCCGACGATCATCAGCCAGGCGCTGACGCGACCGGTCGTGAAACTCGGCCGGCTCGACCCCCGCCGCGACCTGACCTACGTCAAGGACACCGCCGAGGCGTTCGTCTCCATCGCCGGGTGCGACGCCGCGCTGGGCAAGGTGGTGAACGTCGGCCGCGGGTCCGACGTGACGATCGGCGAGCTGGTGGAGCGCATCGGCGCGATCCTCGGCAAGCCGATCGAGGTCGAGACCCAGGACGACCGCGTCCGCCCCTCGGCCAGCGAGGTCGAGCGGCTCCAGGCCGGCACGGCGCTCGCCGAGAGCCTCTGGGACTGGCGGCCCCGCTACAGCCTGGACGACGGCCTGGCCGAGACCGTCGCCTGGATCCGCGACCATCTCGACCGCTTCCGCCCCGACGAATACACGACATAAGACGTACCGAACCCGACCCGACCCGATCCATCCTCGCCGAGACCCGGACCCGAGCCCGACATGATCGACTGGACGCCGCTCGCCGACCTGATCGAGAAGCACGACCGCTTCCTGCTGACGACCCACATCCGCCCCGACGGCGACGCCCTCGGCTCCGAGGTCGGGATGGCGGGGCTCCTCCGCCAGAAGGGGAAGGACGTCCGCGTCGTCAACACCAGCACGACCCCGCCGCGGTACGACTTCCTCGACCCCGACGGCACGCTCTTCGAACACTTCGGGTCGATCGACCCCGCGACACTGGCCGACCGGGAGGTCCTGGTGATCCTGGACCTGTCGGCCTGGACGCAGCTCGGCGACATGGCCGATTTCGTCCGCGCGTTCCCCGGCCCGCGCGTGGTCGTCGACCACCACGTGAGTCAGGACGACCTGGGGGCCGTCTTCCTGAAGGACACCTCGGCCGAGGCCGCCGGGACCCTGGTGATGCGCGCGGTCAAGGCGCTGGGGGGATCGTTCACGAAGGAGGTCGCCGTCGGGCTGTTCACGGCCATCGCCATGGACACCGGATGGTTCCGCCACCCGAACACCGGCCCCGCCACCCTCCAGGCCGCCTCCGAGCTGATCGAGGCCGGCGCGGAGATCGACCAGATCTACCGCGACCTCTTCGAGCGCGGGACGCTGGGGCGGCTCCGGCTGACAGGCGAATTCCTGGCGAAACTTAAGACCGATCTCGGGGGCCGGGTCGCGTACTCGACCGTCACGCGGGACGACCTGCAACGCACCGGCTCGATCCCCTCGGACAGCGAGGACCTGGTCGACTACACCGTGAGCATGCGGGGCGTGGAGATCGGGATTTTGCTGATGGAGCTGGAGAAGGGGGGCGTCAAGGGCTCCCTTCGTTCCCGCGCCGGGGCCGACTGCGCCCGGATCGCGGCCGAGTTCGGCGGGGGCGGCCACAAGGCGGCGGCCGGGCTGAGCATGGACGCGCCGCTGGACGTCGCGGTGGAGCGGGTGCTGGCCGCCGTCCGGAAGGCCCTTGATCCCGCCTGATCCGATCGCGATCATGAACGCCAGGTCGCGGGCCCGCCCCGGGCCCCTTCCGCGCCGAGACCCCCCGCGTCCGCGCCGGTCGACGTCCGACCTCCCACCTTGACGAGCCCCCCCATGAACCGACGCGATTTCCACCGCCTGGGCACCTGGGCCCTGGGCGGGCTGATCAAGCTGGCGGTCGCCGTGCCGGCCGCCGCCTTCCTGCTGAATCCCCTTCGCAAGAAGGGAGGGGCCGCCGGCCTCGGCGGCTTCGAGGACCTCGCGCCGCTGAGCCAGCTGAAGGTCGGCGAGCCGCGGTCGTTCGGCGTCGTCCGCGATCAGGTCGACGCCTGGGTGAAGTACCCGAGGGAGCCCGTCGGCTCGGTCTGGCTGGTCCGCCAGCCCGAGGGGGCCGAGCCCCCGGTGATCGCGTTCACGGCCGAGTGCCCCCACCTCGGCTGCGCGATCACCTCGGTGGAGGGGAACCGGGGGTTCTTCTGCCCCTGCCACTCCAGCGGGTTCACGATCGAGGGCGCCCCGACGAACCACGTCCCCCCCCGGGCGATGGACCGGCTCGACGTCGAGCTGAGCGACGACCCGGACCCGGTCGTGCGGGTCAAGTTCGAGCGCTTCCGCACCCTCGCCACGGAGAAGATCCCCCTTGCGTAAGCTCATCGCCGAATGGTTCGAGGACCGCACCGGCCTGGGCTCGCGCCTGCGGGCGATCCGCGAGGAGCCCCTCCCGGCCGGGCCGCGCTGGCGGTACGCCTCGGGCTCCGCCCTGCTCGCCATCCTGCTCGTCCAGGCTTTCACCGGCATGATGATGACCACCGCCTACAGCGCGGGGTCGTCGACGGCCTGGGGGAGCGTCTATTACATCGAACATCAAATGTGGATGGGCTGGCTGATCCGCGGCCTCCACCACTTCGGCTCCCAGGCCGTGATGGTCCTGGCCGCCGTCCACCTGCTCCAGGTCCTGTTCGCCGCGGCGTATCGCGCCCCGCGCGAGGTCAACTGGTGGCTCGGCCTGGTGCTGCTGGGCCTGCTGGTCGGCTTCGGCCACACCGGCTACCAGCTGCCGTGGGACCAGAAGGGCTACTGGGCCACGAAGGTCTCCACCAACATCGCCGGCGGCGCCCCGGTGATCGGCCCCTACATCCAGACGGTCCTGGTCGGCGGCGTCGAGTACGGCAATCAGACGCTCACGCGGTTCTACGGCCTGCACGTCGTGATCCTGCCGACGCTGCTCGCCCTGACCCTGGGCGCGCACCTGGCCCTGCGGCATCGCCACGGGCTGAAGCCCCCCGAGGACGCCCCGAGCGGGCCGCGGGCCGACGGCTACGTCGCCACCTACTTCCCCGACCAGACGTTCCGCAACGCGGTGGTGGTCACGGGGATCCTGGGCGTGCTGTTCGGCCTGGTCCTCTGGCACGGCGGCGCGCCCCTGGACGCCCCGGCGGATCCGTCGAGCGCCGACTACGAGGCGCGGCCGGAGTGGTACTTCCGATTCCTCTATCAGATGCTCAAATATTTCCCCGGGCATCTGGAGTGGGTCGGCTCGATCGCCGTCCCCGGCGGCCTGATGACGGCGCTGGCGCTCCTGCCGATCCTGGACAAGTTCGTCCCCTCGAAGGCCCTCCACGTCGTCGCCTGCGGGACGGCCTTCCTGGTCGTCGGCGGCGCGACCTTCTTCACGATCGAGTCGTTCTACAAGGACTCCCGGAGCGAGTCGTTCATCGCCTCGCGCGAGAAGGCCGACGCCGACGGCAAGCGGGCAATCTTCCTGGCGTCGCACCCCGATTTCGGCATCCCCCCGGAGGGTTCCAGCTACCTGTTCCGGTACGATCCGCTCACGCGCGGCTCGTTCCTGCTCGAGCGGAAGTGCCTGAGCTGCCATTCCTACGACGGCAAGGCGGAAGGGGAGCAATCGGCGCCGGAACTGAAGGATTTCGGCTCGCTGGCCTGGATCCGCGGCCTGCTGGAAGACCCCGCCGCCGACGCCTACTACGGCAAGGTCCCCGAGTGCGACGGCATGATCGAGTGGAAGAAGACCACGAAGCTCGACGCCAAGCAACTCGACCAGGTGGCCGAGTTCGTGGCGACCTTCGCGAGGATCCCCGAGGACCACACCGTCGACGACTGGCTCAACACGCCGGGCGTGACCGAACACCCGGGCTACGACCTGTTCGTCGAGGACTGCGGCAAGTGCCACATGATCGACGGCTTCACCGACGGCGGCCTGCGAGACTCCCCGGACCTCTTCGCCTGGGGCTCCCCGCGCTGGACGCGCCGGATGATCCGCCGTCCGAGCGAGCCGTCCCTGTACGGCTACCTGGAAGACCAGCAGCGGATGCCCGCCTCCCCGCGCGACGAGATGCCCGACCGCGACGTGGACATGATCATCCGTTACCTCCAGGGCGACTACCTGCCGCAGCCCGCGCCGACGCATTAACCGGCCGGCCCACCGGGCGGGGCGGGGCCTCGCCGCGGGGCGCGGGATCTGCTACAAGCGATCCCGTCCCGCGATGTCGCCCCGCACCATCCCCGCGCGAGGTTCCGCCCCATGTTTCTCGGCGCCGACCCGTTGTATCTCCTGCTGGTGACGCCCGCGCTCGCGCTCGCGGCCTGGGCGCAGGCCCGGATCACGTCGGCGTATCGCGAGGGCTCGCGGTATCGGGCCTCGTCGGGCGTGACCGGGGCGGAGGCCGCGCGGCTGGTGATGGAGGAGGGGGGCGTCCGGGGCGTCGCCATCGAGCCCGTCGCCGGGCAGTTGACCGACCACTACGACCCGTCGCACAAGGTGCTGCGGCTCTCGGCCGGCAACTTTCAGCAGGATTCGCTGGCCGCGGTGGGGGTCGCCGCGCACGAGGCGGGGCACGCCCTCCAGGACGCGACCCGATACGCGCCCCTGGTCGTCCGCAACCTGATGGTCCCCCTTGCCTCGCTCGGCTCGAACGCCTCGATGCTGCTCCTGATCGGCGGCGTGGCGATGCAATGGCCGGCGCTGATGTACGTGGCGATCGGACTGTTCTCGCTGGCCGTGCTGTTCCAGGTCGTGAACCTCCCCGTCGAGTTCAACGCGAGCCGACGCGCGCGGGCGATGCTCCAGGGCTCTGGCCTGGTCACGGCCCAGGAAGACGTGGTCGTCGGCAAGGTCCTGAACGCCGCGGCGCTGACCTACGTCGCCGCGACGTTGACGGGCGTGTCGCAGCTTTTGTACTTCCTGATCCGCGCCGGTGTCCTCGGCGGCCGTCGCGATCGATCCGACCGGGGGGCGTGAGCCTCGGCCTCAGCGCGCCGGCTCGGCCTTCGCCTCGGGCTTCTCGAAGACGATGACGTGCTGCCAGGGGAGGAACTCGTGCGTCGTCTTGTAGGCGAAGCCGCGGGGTTCGACCTCGCGGCGGACCTGGGCGAGCGTCATCTTGTGCTCGGGCTTGATCGGCACGTCCGGGTCCTCGCCGCGGAACTCCACCAGGACCAGCCGGCCCCCCGGCTTCAACGCGGCGAGCATCCCGTCGAGGACCGCCTCGGGGTCGGAGCATTCGTGGTAGACGTCGACCATGAGGATCAGGTCGACCTCGCCGGCGGGGAGCCGGGTGTCGCGCTGGGTGCAGAGCAGGGGGCGGACGTTGCGGGCGCCGGCGTCGCGGACGTTGTCCTTGAGCATGGCGATCATCTGGGGCTGGACGTCGGTCGCGAGCACCAGCCCCCTCTCGCCAACCCGCCTCGCCAGGCGGACGGTGTGGTAGCCCGCCCCGGCCCCGACGTCCGCCACGGTCATGCCCGGCTGGATGTCCAGCGCGTCGAGCATGGCCTCGGGCTGCTCCTCGTCGACGCGGGTCTGGCGGAACAGCCATTCCGCGCCCTGCCACGACATGACGTCGGCGATCCGCCGGCCCATGTAGTGGCCGGGGCGGCCGCGGCGCGCGGCCTTGGGGGCCTCCTGCGCGGGGGACGGGGCGGAGGTCGCCAACGAGCAGACGCAGAGGAACGCGGCGAGGAGTCGTCCGGCGGGTCGCATGGGGCGGGGCCTCTCTCTCAGTCGCCGAAGGCGTAGCGGACGATGCAGTAGAGGGCCTGGAAGCCGTCCTTCACGCCGATCTTCTTGCCTTCGAGGTAGGTCCGGCCGTGGTAGGAGACAGGGATCTCGTAGATGCGGCAGGCCCGCTCGACGCCGTTCTCCTTGATCCGGAAGCGGGCCACCTTGGCCGTCACCTCGGGCTCGAAGCCGAAGCGGTCGCTCTTCAGCGGGATGCTCTGGATGATCTCCCGCTTGAACAGCTTGTAGCAGACCTCCATGTCGGTCAGGTTCAGGTTCGTGAACATGTTCGACAGGAGCGTCAGGACGCGGTTGCCGACGGAGTGCCAGAAGTAGAGGACGCGGTGGGTCTCCCCGATGAACCGCGACCCGAAGACGACGTCGGCCTTCCCCTCGATGATCGGCTGGAGGAGTTCGGGGTACTGTTCGGGCTCGTACTCCAGGTCGGCGTCCTGGACGATGACGACGTCGCCGGTGGCGTGCTGGAAGCCGGTGCGGAGCGCGGCGCCCTTGCCCTTGTTGACCTCGTGGAAGGCGATGGTCAGGTCGTCGTCCGTGCGGGCCAGCTCGCGGAGGATGTCGGCGGTGCCGTCCTTGGAGCAGTCGTCGACGAGGATGATCTGCTTGCGGATGGGGACGGCGCGGACGCGGCGGAGGATCTCGTGGATCGTCTTCCGCTCGTTGTAGACCGGGATGACGACCGATAGGACGAAGTCGGCGGGGATGCGATAGACGCCGAGCTTGCGGCAGAGGGGCTCGCCGAGGTTGCTCAGCAGCCACTCGCGGCGCTCGTCGTCGAGCGGGTCGAGCAGGGCCGCGGGATCGTTCGAGTCGGGGCGGGCCATCGACGGGCGGGCGGGGTCGAACGTCACGGTGCAAGCCTCCTGGTGTCGGATCCGCCGCGATCGGGCGGGGGCGATCCTCGCCTCCCGCCGGCACCTGGGGCCGCGCCGCGGATCTTCTCTTCGGATGATGTAGCCGTCATGATACGCACGACGGCGGTTCCTGAGGAAGTCGGAACTTCGGGGGCGATCAAGGGTCCTCGATGCTGATGTCGGGGCCACGCACGGCGCGGCCGCCCGGCTTGCGGGCGCGGGTACGCTCGGGCTCATCGTCGTAGGCCTCGTCGTACTCCCGCCGGCGCGCGGCGGGCTGGGCCCTGGGCCGGGCGTACTCCTCGGGGGGAGGGACGGCCTCGACCTCGGCGCCCCGGCCGCGGCCCTGGGCCCGGCTGGAGACCTCGACGTCCAGGAAGACGAGGACCTCGGTGCTGCTGGGGGCGCCGAGCGGCGTTCCCAGCCAGCCCCCCTTCTTGTCGAGGACGCCGGGATGGACGCCGCCGGAGAGCAGCAGCGTCTGGCCCAGCCGCCAGTTCTTCAGCGTCTGGTCGAGCCGCGTCTGATAGGCGACCGGGACGTCGATGGTCATCTCGCTGGGGCCGACCTCGCGCGGGGCGATGATCTTCGTCCGCTGGAACGCCTGGACCGAGTTCACCAGCAGCTCGATGGCCGCGTCGATCGAGTCCCCCTCGTAGGAGAGCAGGGGGCTCAGCCGAAGGACGATCGATTCGTCAAGCTTGTCCGACCGGGGTTGATAGCCGGTCCCCGAGGCGCTGACGCGCTCGATGCCGCCGGCGTAGCTCCGCGGGTCGGTGGTCCGGATGGTGAGCGTCTGGCCGTTGACGACCTCCAGGCGCTGGTCGACGATGCGCCGGAAGCCGGGCTGCATCTGCAACTGGGCGAGGACGTGAGCCGCGTCCTCCAGCGCGAGGGTCCAGATCTGCTGGCCCTGGGGGCCGGCGCCGACCGGCTCCAGCTTGGAGTAGACGGCGTAGCGCCAGCGGGTGTCCGCCGCGGCGACGACCTGGACGTGGATGGAGAGGTAGTCCTCGACGGCGTCGGTGAACCGCTCGACGACGTCGGCGACCTGGGAGAGGATCTCGGGGCTGTTGTACGCCCTCAGCTCGGTCTTGCCGGCGGCCAGGACGGCGGTCTTCTCGCCGTGCCAGTCGGCGGTCCCCGTGCGGCGGAAGATCCAGTCGATGATCGCCTTCTGCGGGGCCTTCTGCTCGGCGGCGGCGCGGGTGTAGCCGCCGATGGGGAACCGCTTCCACTGGAAGCCGGGCTCGTTCACGAAGCCGGCGGGGGGCTGATCGTCGGGCTCTAGGGACTCGCGGGCGGGCCGGGGGGCCGCCTCGGCCTCGACCTCGGCGGCGGTGGCGCCGGCGGGGCGGAAGCCGGGATCCCGGCGGGGCTCGTCCCGCGAGCCGCGCGCGACGTCCTCCTGGGCCAGGAGCCTCGACGGGGCGAGGCCGCCGAGCAGCGTCGTCAGCATCAGCGCGGTGCGGCGATCCATGCCATGCGGCCTCCTTGCCTGCCGGTGGGGTCGGGGACCGGTCGGTCCCGGGCGGAACCGTAGCAGACCCCGCGAATCGGCTCAAGTCCAATCGCCCGCCGACCGACGGGGGAGATTCAGCCCGAGACGTCCGCCCCGGAGCGCAGGCCGCCGGCGGGCTCGGCGGCGTCATCGCCGGCGAGCAGGCCGTCCTGGATCTCCAGCACCAGGTCGCCCGGCCTGATGAAGCGGCGGTCGTGGGTGACCACGACGAGCGTGGTGTCCGAAGACTCCTGCAATTCGCGGAGGATCCGGTAGATCTCGTCCCCCGACTTGCTGTCCAGCTCGCCGGTCGGCTCGTCGGCCAGGACCCGGGCGGGATCCGTGACCCGCGCCCGAGCGATGGCGACGCGCTGCTGCTCGCCGCCGGATAGCTGGTAGGGGCGGTGGTTCATGCGGTCCCCCAGGCCGACGCGGCGGAGCAGTTCCTCCGCGCGGGCCCGCTGGGCGTCGGTCACGCCCCGCGGGAGGAACGGGATCAGGATGTTCTCGACGGCCGAGAGGTTGCTGATGAGGTTGAACGACTGGAAGATGAAGCCGACGCGCTCGCGGCGATAGTCGTTCTGCTCCGCCTCGGTCATCGCGGTGAGGTCGCGGCCGTCGACGACGATCTGGCCGCGAGTCGGGCGGTCGACGGCCCCCAGGGTGTAGAGCAGCGTGCTCTTGCCCGACCCGCTGGGGCCCACGATGAACGCGAACCGGCCCCGCTCGATGTGGCAGGTCACCCCGCGCAGCGCGTCCACCTGGCGCGGGCCGCTCTTGTACGACTTCCAGACGTCCACCACGTCGATCATCGCGACTCCTTCGGCACGGGCGTCAGTGCGAGCCCAGCCGGATGGCCTCCATCGGGAGCATCCGCGCGGCCTTCCAGGCCGGGTACAGGCCGCCGAGCATCCCGGTGGCGAGGGACAGCGCCAACCCCAGCGCCATCGAGCCCGGGGTGACTCCCAGGCGGATCCCGCCGCCGAGGAACGGGTTGACCGCGGCCGTCCCCAGCCACGCCAGCAGGCAGCCCGCCGCGCCGGCGAGCAGGCCGAGGAACGCGCTCTCGGTCGTCACCAGCCGCAGCACGTCCCACTGCGACCATCCGTTGGTGCGCAGGACGCCGAACTCCACGAAACGCTCGGTCGTGCTCATCAACATGGTGTTGACGATCCCCACGACCCCGACCGCCAGCGCCAGGCTGACGACCAGCATCAGTATCTTGTCGACCTCGCCCATCAGCATGCCGAAATTCGCCTGCACCTCGTTCATGCCGCGGGCGCTGACGCCGGGCTCGGCCTGCTCGATGGCGTCACAGACGGCCTCGTACCCGGGGGGCGTGTCGGCTTCCACGTAGATGCTGGAGACGGTCTCCGGGGCCATCTTGAGGAGCTTCCGCGCCACGTGGATGTCCATCAGGATGACCCCGTCCAGCAGCATCGAGCCGGTGTCGTAGATGCCGATGATCTCGAATTCGCCGTCGGAGATGCGCAGCGTGTCGCCGACCCGCTTGGGCTCCTTCGGATCGGCGGCGAGCTGCTTGGCGAGCTTCCGGCTGATGACGACGCGGGGCTCGCCGATGTCGCCGTGGTCGAGGAACCGGCCCTCGCCGCGTGCCTTCAGCGCCCTGGGGTAGACCGCGCTCCGGAGGCCGGAGTGCGAGGGGATGTCCTGGCCGGAGATGACCGGCTGGTCGAGCAGGCTGTCCCAGCTCTTGGTCATCACGCCGCCGATGAGCCGGCTGGTCATGCCCCGGCCCTCGATGTCGGGGGCGAGCCGCCAGACCTCGGGGGCGGCGGAGCGGACGCCGGGGATGGCGCGGATCTTGTCGACCACCTCGGTCGTCATCGAGCTGGTGATCGGGCTCGGGGAATTCTGGCTGAGCACGATGACCCCCTCGATCTGGCTGAGGGTGTCCCCCACCATGTTTCGAAGGCCGTCCGACAGGCTGAACAGGCCGAGGACCCCCAGGATCGGGATCGACAGGCCGATCAGCGCGAGGATCGTCCGCAGGGGGCGGGTCAGCAGGTTGCGCCAGGCGAAGACACCCATGAAGCTCTCATCCGTGCGATGTGCGAAGACTTCGGAGGGGGGCCGGCGCGGGGCCGGCCCCTCCTCGTGATGTCACTTCGAGCCCGAATCCCCTTCGGGCCGCTCGGGATTGCTCGCGTCCGCGGGGGGCGTCTGGCCCCCCTCCGTCCCGGGCTCCTCGTCCTCGCGGGCGGCCCAGAGCTGCTTGAGCTGGCCGAAGGTCCGGAGCGGGACGTTGCCGGTCAGGGCGTCCTTGGAGAGCGGGGGCGGCGGGGGGGCGGGCCGGGGAGGGCGCGGGGTCGCCGGGGCCTCGGATCGCTCGGGACGGGGGCCGCCGAAGCGTCCCCCCTCGCGGCCGTAGCCCCCGCCGCCGCCGCCGCGCTGGCCGCCGCGACCCTGGCCGGGGCCTCCCTGGCGGTATCCGCCTGGGCCCGGAGGACGACCCCCGGGGCCGCCGCGACGCGGCCCGGCGTCGCCCCCCTCGGGGCGGACGTCGACCGGCGGGGCGCCGACGGGGGGGTTGGTCAGGCTCGACGGCCCGGGACGCGGGCCCCGGCCGCGGCGGCCGTGACCTTCCTGCCCCTGGCCCGCGGGCGCTCCCCCCTCGCCGCGACGACCGCCGCCGCCGCCGCGATGACGCTCGGTCCCCGGCTTGACCATGGTCAGCGAGACCCGCTTGCGATCCTGGTCGACCGACATGACCCAGACGGTCACCACGTCGCCGACGCTGACCACGTCGTGCGGGCTCTTGATGTAGCGATTGGCGAGCTGGCTGATGTGGACCAGCCCGGAGTCCTTCAGGCCGATGTCGACGAACGCGCCGAAGTCGACGACGTTCAGGACCGTCCCCTTCAGCTCCATGCCGGCTTCGAGGTCCTCGAGCTTGAGGATCCCCTTCTTGAAGATCGGCTTGGGCAGGTCGTCGCGGGGGTCGCGCTCGGGGCGGCCGAGCGCCTCGATGATGTCGGCGAGGGTCGGCTCGCCGATCTCCAGCTCCTGGGCCAGCGCGGGGACGTCGACCTCGGCCAGCTTGGCGCGAAGCTCGGGGAGCTTCTCCTTGTCGCGGACGACCTCGGGCCCGTGGCCGAACTTCTCCAGCAGCTTGAGCGCGGCGGGATAGCTCTCGGGGTGGACCCAGGTCCGGTCGAGCGGGTGGGGGCCGTCGGCGATCTTGAGGAAGCCGGCGGCCTGGGTGTAGGTCGCCGGGCCGACCCCCTCCACCTCCATCAGCTCCTCGCGGGTGAAGAACCCGCCCTTCGCCTTGCGGCGATCGGCGATCCGACGGGCGGTGAGCTGGTTCAGGCCGGAGACGTAGCGGAGGAGCGGGACGCTGGCGGTGTTCAGGTCGACGCCGACGAAGTTCACGCACGAGGCGATCACCGCGTCGAGCGAGTCCTTGAGCTGCTTGGGGCTGACGTCGTGCTGGTACAGGCCGACCCCGATGTTCTGGGGCTCGATCTTGACCAGCTCGGAGAGCGGATCCTGGAGCCGACGGCCGATGGAGATCGCGCTCCGCAGCGTGGCGTCGAACTCGGGGAGTTCCTCGCGGCCGATCGGGCTGGCCGAGTAGACGCTGGCGCCGGCCTCGTTGACGATGACGTAGGCCAGCTTGGCGATCTGCTCGTCGGCCTCGTGGGGCGCGGGGGGGAGTTGCGGCGGGGGCGTCTGGTTGCGATTCCGCGAACCGCGGCCCTTGCCGCGACGGCCTCCCTCGCGGCGGCCTCCGCCTTCCCTGCCCCCGGCGGGCTTGCCCTCGGCGGCGGCCGCGGGCTCCCCGGCCGACTCGGGCGGGACCGGCACGGCCTGGTGCTCGGCCGCGGCCGTCTCCGGAGCGGCCGACTCCGCGGGAGGCGTCTCGGCGGGGACTTCCGACGGGGAGGGTGATTCGGCGGCCGCCTCGGCCCGGCTCGTCTCGGGCGTGGGCTCGGCGGCGGGGGCTTCCGACGGCGGGGCGGGCTCGGCGGGGGCCGAGCGTTCGGCCGACGGGTGGGCCTGATGCTCGACGTGGCCGTTCGGGGCGGACTCGCCGGCGCCGGCCTCGGTCTCGGACTGGTCGGGCTCGGGGGCGCCGCCGGAGATCGGCGGCAGCTCCTCGTCGTCGGCGTCGTCGGCGTCGTCGGGCTCCTCGGGCCCGTCGGGCACGACATAAGGGCCGGGGTCGGCCGGCTCGACCGCGGGGGCCTCGGCGACCGGCGCGGGGGGCTCGTCGCCGGGAGCGGCCGGGGCGTCCTCGACGACCGGGGCGGTTGCCTCGTCGCTCGCCTCGGGCGGGGCCTGAGCCTCGGGAGACACTTCGGACGGGGACCCGGCGTCGGTGGAATCGCCGGCCGGGGCCTCGGCCTCCGGAGTTTCGCCGGACGGAGTCTCGGAATCGGGGGCCGAGGGCTCGGCGACGGCCGGGGCGGGGGCCTTCAGGGCGGCCTCGTAGGCGGCCTGGGCGGCGGCGCGGGCCTCGGGGTTGGTGCTGAACTCCTGGCCCTCGGCGATGATCTCGGAGATCAGCTCCTCGGTCTCGCGGCAGGCGGTTCCGTTGCCGATGGCGACGACGTCCACGTTGTGCTTGCCGATGAGGCCCTTGATGACCGTCTTGGCGTCGGAGCGCCGGCCCTGGGGGGCGTGGGGGTAGACGATCCCGTGTTCCAGCAGCCCGCCGTTGGGGTCGAGCACGGCCAGCTTGCAGCCCGAGCGCAGGCCCGGGTCGATGGCCAGGACGATCTGCTTGGGGATGGGGGGCTGGAGCAGCAGGCTGCGGAGGTTGCGGGCGAAGACGTCGACGGCGTGCTTCTCGGCCGTCTCGGTCAGGTCGTGGCGGACCTCGCGCTCCATGCTGGGGAGGATGAGCCGGTCCAGGGCGTCCATGGCGGCCTCGCGGAAGGCCTCGCCCTGCGGGTGCCCCTCAAGCGGAAGCTGCGCCAGGAACGCGGCCTCCAGGTCGGGGCGGGAGACCTCCAGCTTGACCTTCAGCGGGCCTTCCTTGTCGCCCCGGTTGATGGCCAGGACGCGGTGGGGCGGGACCTGGGAGACGGGCTCGCTGTAGTCGAAGTAGTCGCGGTATTCCTGGCCCTGGCCCTCGGCCACCTCCCCCTTGGAGGTGACGACCTTGCCGGTCTTCCAGACGGCCTTGCGGACGGCCTCGCGCACGGCGGCCATCTCGCTGACGGCCTCCGCGAGGATGTAGCGGACCCCCTTGAGGACATCCTCGGCCGAGTTCAGCCCCTGGGCGGCGTCGACGAACTCGGCGGCGGCGGCGGCCAGGTCGGTCAGCGTCTCGTCACGCTGCCAGATGCGCGCGGCGAGGGGTTCGAGGCCCTTCTCGCGGGCCTCCGACGCCTTGGTCCGCTTCTTCGCCTTGAACGGCAGGTAGAGATCTTCCAGGCGCTTGAGGTTCTCGGCCCCCCGGATGGCGACCTCGAGCTCGGGGGTGAGCTTCCCCTGCTTGTCGATCGCCTTGAGGATCGTCTCCTTGCGCTCGGCAAGGTCGCGCAGCCTCTGGATCCGGACCTGGATCTCGCGGATGGCCACCTCGTTGAGGTTGCCGGTCCGCTCCTTCCGGTAGCGCGTGATGAAAGGGACGGTGTTGCCCTCGTCCAGCAACTGGACGACGCTCTCCACCTGAACGCGCCGGATCTGCAAGTCTTGCGCGATTCGGCCCAGGTCGACCTGAATCGGGTTGTCCATGGAGCCTCTACTCTGCACCAATGGTGTGACGACGGCGAGGGGGCGTCGGCGGAGGGACCGGCCGGGCTGGGCCGGGCCGCCGCACCCCAAGGGAGACGGCTCGCGGTTCGATCCGAGCGCACGAAGACGCCTAGCCTTGTAACAAGTTTGGTCAACCTATATCAACGCCCGGGCGGTGTCAAGGACCGCGTCGTCCCGGCCTCCCCCCCAAGTCGTGTTGCAATCCGGCTTTCCGCCGGACGATTGGGGGGGATGGGCAAGGCTGGCCGGGGCGTCTTCTCGGGGGCGGCGGGTCCGGGGCGGGCTCAGCCCCCCTTGTGCCAGTTGAAGTAGAACGGGTAGGGATAGGGCCCGGGGCCGGGGACGAGCGGGTCGATGTCGTAGATCGGCACGTAGGAGCCGTTCGAATAGTACATGCCGACCGGCTTGAACGGGTGGGCCATCCCCTGGAAGACCCGCAGGGGCCGGGGCCAGGGCTTGCTGTACGAGGTGATGCTGGAGGACCCCGGGTTGCCGTAGAAGTAGGGGTAGACGCTCTCGGTGTCGGCCCCCTTCCAGCCCAGGCCGTAGAGGCCCTGGCTCTTGGGGTTGATCCGCGGGTGCTTGACCAGCCCCTGGTCGGCGTAGCGGGTGGCGTAGAAGTTGTCGCGGTACTTATCCGGCGGGAGGCGGCCCGGGGGGTCGGTGAATCGCATCATCAGCCCGCTGCGGTCCTGGACGTCCGGGACGTTCGGGGGCGGGGTCTGCGCCCGGGCGACGCCGGCGGTCCCGGCGGCGAGGGCGAGCGCGACGGCGGCCATGGCGAGGCCGGCGCGTCGGGTGGGGCTTGCGGACATGGCATCCTCTCCTATCCGGGTCGTGCGTTGGGGCCGGGCCGGTCTCCGCCGGGCGGCGGGGACGACGAAGGCCCGGCGCGGGTCGCGCGCCGGGCCCTGGTTCGTCAGGGGTCCTGGATCAATGATCGGTCAGAACCCGTCCGGGGTGCGGGGCGGGAAGGCGAAGAAGTCCCGCGGCGATCGGGTCGTGACGATATAAGGGGAATAGCCGGGCGTGAGGGGGACGGGGCCGCCGGGGCCGACGAAGTAGGGGAACTTGGGGCCGGCGATCCCGCCGAGCAGGCCGTGGAGCTTGCCCTTCAGGCCGTGGCCGCCCATGCACAGCTTGCAGCCGGCGCCGCCGCAGCCCAGGCACCGCTTGAGCTTGCTCAGCAGGCCGCAGCCGTTGCAGAGGCCGCACCCGTTGCCGCCGCAGGAGGAGCAGGGGTCGCCCGCGCCCATCCCACCGCAGCCGCCGCAGCCGTTGCCGCCACAGAGCTTGCACTTCAGCTTGCCGACCAGCCCCGAGAGGTGGTCGTGGAGCCCGCGGCCGCCGCAGCCGGGGTCGACGCACCCGCCCTGGGAGGCGGGCATCACGACCGCCTGGGCCGAGGGGGCCGTCTGGCCCGACGCGACGACCTGCGTGGCGTGATGAATCGGGCCGAAGTTCTTGACCTTCCCGTGGCCCTTGCCGTGCTTCGGCCCGCAAGGGTCGCCGCACAGGCCCGACCCGAGGGAGTGGCCCCCGAGGCCGCAGCCGAGGCCGCAGCCGGCGCCGAGCTTGCTCTTCAGGCCGTGCCCGAGGCCGCAGCCGAGCCCGCAGCCGGAGCCGCCCAGGCCGTGGCCGATGCCATGTCCGTGGCCCCCCGCGCCGTGTCCGAGGCCGTGGCCGTGCCCGTCGCCATGGCCGTGACCGCCATGACCCAGGCCGTGACCGCCGCCGTGCTTGAGGCCCGCGAGGTGCCCCTTCAGGCCGTGGATCGGGCCCGCGACCATGCCGATCCCCTTCGCCACGTGGGCGCCGGGATCCTTGGCGTAGTGGCCGTAGGGGACCGGGGGCATGAAGTACTCGCCGCCGGTGCTGTAGTCGTAGGCGGGCACCTCCCTGGGGAGGGTGTGATGGAACCAGCCGCCGGCCCTCGCCGTCGCCGACAGGCTCGTCCCGAGCATGACGGCCATACCGAGGGCGATCGCCGCCCCTCGCCATTCACCGAAGCAACGCATGGTCAATCCCTTACCTAAGTCGCGTGTATCCTCCTGAATCGTCCGGTAGCGAGCGTGCGGTGGACCGAGGGTCCCCGGCGTCCTGCGCGGGGCGTCTCCTGCCGATCACCTTGCGGCCATCTCTGGCCTCGCCACAAGGATCGGCCCGGGGCGGGGGGCGTCTCGACGGATTCCGGCCTTCGAAACGGCGCGAAGGCCCGCCCCCCCCGCTACAGGCCGGGGGGGCGGACCATTCGTCGTCGTCGTCGCGACCGGCCGGGGCCGGCCGCGGCCGGTCGGATCGGTCAGCGGCCCTTGCCGAAGACCATGGACGCGGGCAGCTCGGTGACCGGGCCGTTGGCGTCGCCGTAGGAGATGGAGGCGTGGGTCTCCCGGCGGGCTCGCTCGCGGTTGGCGCGGGCGACCCGGCCGATCCGGGTGAGGTCCGGGAGGTCCAGCATGTGGGTGATGATCCTGGGGCGCGCCGGGCTGTTGTCGCCGCCGATCGCCGTCTGGGGCGGGATCATGCTGGACGGCATGACCGATGGGTCGCGCGGGGCGGTCGGGGCGGCGACCGGGCCGGCGACGGGGGTGAAGTTCCCCTGGCTGGCGACGGCGGCGCCGATCGGGGCGGGCTCGGCCCCGACGACGGCGCGGCCGGCGGGGAACTGGGCGGCGACGGCCTCGTCGTGGTCGCCGCCGACGACGGCGCGGCCCGGCGGGGCGACGACGGAGTCGCTGACGACGATGGAGCCGGGGACGATCGTCCCCCCCATCGCGGCGGCGTCATGCTCGCACTCGACGCAGCCGGTCGATCCCGGCGCGACGGCCAGCGCCGGGGCGGCGTGGGCATGGGCGTGGGCGTGGTCATGACCATGGCCGAGCTGGGGCGCGCCGGGCTTCATGGCCGAAGGGGGCGGCGGGACGTTGACGCCGTCGCGGGCCATGGCGCGGGCGCGCTGGCACTCGGTGCAGTTCCGCCGGCCCAGCAGGCCCTTGTGCTCGTGCTTGGGGGCGTCCGACTGGCCGTAGGCCGAGCCGACGCACGGGACGGCGAGGGCCAGGCCCAGCAAGCCCGGGACCAACCGTTTGAGGGAACGCATGCGGGAACTCCTTTCCCAGGGCGCCGCGCCGTCCGTCCGGCCCGGGTCGGGCGGGATCGGCTCGCGGCCGAGAGCGGTCGAGACCGGGGCGGGCTTTCGCCTTCCGGGCCGTCGGCCCCGGGGGCTCCGCCCCCGCGACCTGGGGCGCGGCGGACGACCGCCGGCGCCGGGCCCTCCCGATACGTCCCCTATCATCGGCACTCCCGGCCCCGGGCTTTCGGGAAAACCGGCCCGAGCCGGGCGACCCGCGCCCCGCTCGCCCCTGGACCGGGCCCCGGCCGGGGGTTAGGATCGGAGCCGGGGCTCGATCGCGGCCCCCCCCAGCGCGGCCCGGGAGGCGATCGCGGCGGAGATCCAGGTCCGTGACCCAGCCCAGCAACCAGCCGACCGTGGGCCAAGGTCCGACCCCCGCCGGGACCGATCTCCTCCCCGCGCCTCGCCCGGCCCCGCGATGGGCCTGGGGCCTGCTCGCCTTCCTGTTCGCCGGGAACCTCGCGGCGGCCGTCGACCGCGGCCTCTTCGCGGCCTTGATCCGGCCGATCGGCCGCGAGCTGGACCTCTGGGACGACCAGGCCGACTGGCTGGAGGCCCTGCCGCTGGTCGCCGCGGCGCTCTGGGCCCCCATGCTCGGCTACTTCGCCGACCACACCCGCCGCGCCAGGATCGTCGCCCTCGGCGTCGCCGTGTTCGGGCTGGCCAGCGTCGGCGTGGGGCTGGCCGCCTCCTTCGAGGCGCTCCAGAGGGCGCGGGCGCTGGTGGGGCTGGGGACGGCCACCTTCGGGGTGGCGGCGCTCACGCTGGTGATGGACGTCTTCCCGCGGACCCACCGGGCGCGGGCGCTGGCGGTCTTCTTCCTGGCCGGGCCGATCGGCATGGCGCTGGCCCTCAACCTGGGGCCCGTGGTGGCGGAGGTCGCGACCTGGCAGACCGCGTTCCTGGCCGGCGGCGCCCCGGCGCTCATCCTGGCCCTGGCGGCGCTGCGGCTCCCCGACCCGGTCCGCGGCGTCAGCGAGGGGGTCGCGGTGGCGAGGCTCCGCGCCCACGAGGCGGCGGGGGCCTCGCCCGAGGATTACGTCGACCTGATGGTGAACTCCTCGTTCACATACGCGGTCTTCGGGCTGACGTTCACGGCCTTCGCGATCGGCGGCCTGGACGCCTGGCTGCCGACCTTCCTGATCGGGGCGCGAGGCCTGCCCGAGGCGCGCGCGGCGCGGGCGGCGGCGACCATCGTCCCGGCGGCGTCGGCCGTCGGCCTGCTCGCCGGCGCCTGGGTCGCGGACCTCTGGGGGAGGCGGGAGCCCCGCGCGGCGTTTCTGGTCGCCGGGATGGCCGCGTGGCTGGCGCTGCCGTGCTGGCTGGCGACCTTCCTCGGCCCGGCGCGGGGCTGGCAATACGCGACGCTGTTCGCCACGATCGCCCTGCTGTTCGCCAACCTGGGGCCGTGCCTGGCGATCGTGGCGGCGGCGGCGGCCCCGAACATGCGGGGCGTGGCCTGCGGCGCGACGGTCGCCGTGGCCTACCTGCTGGGGGTGGCCTGGTCCCCCCGGCTCCTGCAGTGGGGCGCCGAGGCGTTCGGCCAGCCCGACGCCATGGCCACGCCGCTCGGCCGCGCCCTGGCGACCCTGGGGGCGACCCCCCACTCCGTCGGCGGCAGGCCCCCGGAGAACGTCGCCGCCGCGCTGCTGTTCGCCGCGCCGACGCTCGCCGCGGCGGGCTTCGTCCTGCTTGCGGGCGCAAGGCACCTGCCGAGGGAGACGGCCCTCATGCTCGCCAACCTCCGCGCCGCCCCCTCCCGATCCGGCCCCCGGGCCTCGGGGGCCGCGGCGCGGACCAAGCCGTCGTCGGAATCGTAGCCACTGTCCTTCCCATTCGCATAGCTGGAGAGATTTGAGATGTCCACCCCCATCCGGGTCGCGATCACGGGCGCCGGCGGCCAGATCGGATACGCCCTGCTGTTCCGGATCGCCTCCGGCGCCCTGTTCGGCCCCGATCAGCCCGTCGCCCTGCAACTCCTCGAGATCACCCCGGCCCTGCCCTCGCTGAACGGCACGATCATGGAGCTGGACGACTGCGCGTTCCCGCTCGTGACCGACGTCAAGGCGTCCGACAAGGCCGAGGTCGCCTTCGCCGACGCCGACTGGGTCATCCTCGTCGGCGGCCTCCCCCGCAAGGACGGCATGACCCGCGCCGACCTGATCCGCGCCAACGGCCCGATCTTCACCGGCCAGGGCAAGGCGATCAACGAGGTGGCCTCGAAGGACGTCCGCGTCGTCACGGTCGCCAACCCCTGCAACACCAACTGCCTGATCGCCAAGTCGCACGCGCCGAGGGTGCCGGCCCAGAACTGGTTCGCCATGACCATGCTGGACCAGAACCGCGCGTCCTCGCAGATCGCCAAGAAGGCCGGCGTGCCGGTCTCGTCGGTGAAGAAGGTCACCATCTGGGGCAACCACAGCGACACCCAGTACCCCGACTACAAGAACGCCGAGATCGCCGGCGTGCCGGCGCCGCAGGTGATCCGCGACGACGCCTGGCTCTCCGAGACGTTCATCCCGACCGTCGCCAAGCGCGGCGCGGCGGTCATCAAGGCGCGGGGCGCCTCGTCGGCGGCGTCGGCGGCCAACGCGGCCATCGACACGGTCGCCAACCTCTACCACCCGACCCCGGCCGACGAGTGGTTCAGCACGGCCGTCGTCTCCGACGGCAGCTACGGCATCGAGTCGGGCCTGATCTACAGCTTCCCGCTGGTCTCGAAGGGCCGGGGCAACTGGTCGATCGTCCCGAACGTCCCGATCGACGAGGACGCCCGCAAGCGCCTCGACGCCTCCGCCGCCGAGCTGGTCGCCGAGCGCGACGCCGTCAAGGACCTCCTCGGCCCCGCCGTCTGATCCGGCGCGGCCCTGGCTTCGTTCGCGAACGAAGCCAACTCGTCGATTCCACAAGCTGATGGCGATTAGAGGCTTGTGGAATTCGAGTTGGCTTCGTTCGTCATTTTCGAATCACGCTATTCGGCGGCGGGGACTCGATTCCTCCCCTCCGCCGTCACCTCGCGCGAGGGGGGACGCCCCCCCCGGGGGTGGACATGACCCCGCGCCGTTCATGGCCGGCCTCCGTTGGGCCGGCTTCGTTCGATCTCCCGAATTGCCAAGGAACGGAAATCACTCCTAGGGGATGATCACGAGTCTTCGCGTCGCGGTTCCAGGTTTTCGGGATTTCTCCTAGAGTCGGGGCCGAGGCTCAGGGCTCGGGTCGATTTCGCCGGGACCTCGGCCGGAGCGGTTCCCACGATGGACTCGTGCTCGATATACTCTCAAGCTGAGGGCGGGAGGCGTCCGCGAGGCGGCGGTTCGCGAGGGAACGGGCGTGGACGGCGTCTAGCGGCGAAGAGGAGCGGTGCCCTTGGAGAAAGACTTGGGAGGCGTCCTGGGCGACCAGGAGGCCCGCCGACGCGCCGAGGAGGCGCTGGAGGCCGAGCGCGAACGCCTGCGAATAACCCTGGCGAGCATCGGCGACGGCGTCGTCAGCACGGACGCCCAGGGCCGGGTCACGTACCTCAACCCGGTGGCCGAGGCGCTCACCGGCTGGACGATCGCGGAGGCCGCCGGCCGGCCGCTGGTCGAGGTCTTCCGGATCGTCAATGAGCATACCCGGGCCGAGGTGGAAAACCCCGCGCTGCGGGCGCTGCGCGAGGGCGTGGTCGTCGGGCTGGCGAACCACACGATCCTGATCGCGCGCGACGGGGCGGAGCGGCCGATCGACGACAGCGCCGCGCCGATGTTCGACGCGCGGGGCGAGGCGATCGGCTCCGTGCTGGTCTTCCGGGACGTCACCGACCGGATCCGGGCGAGGGAGGCGGCGACGAGGCTGGCGGCGATCGTCGAGTCGTCGGACGACGCGATCGTGAGCAAGGGGCTCGACGGCGTCATCCGATCGTGGAACGCCGGCGCCGAGCGGCTGTTCGGCTGGACGGCCGAGGAGGCCGTGGGCCGGGTGCTGGCCGACCTCATCATCCCCCCCGACCGGCTGGGCGAGGAGGTCGACATCCTGACGAAGCTCGGCCGCGGCGAGCGGGTGGAGCCGTTCGAGACGGTCCGGCTCCGCAAGGACGGCCGCGAGGTCGAGATCTCGGCCACGATGTCCCCGATGCTGGACGACGAGGGCCGGGTGGTCGCCGCGTCGAAGATCGCCCGGGATATCTCGGCCGCGAAGGAGGCCGAGCGCGCCCTGGCGGACAGCCGGTCGCGGCTCGACTACGCGGCCCGGCTCTCCGGCATCGGCTTCTGGTACTGCGACCTCCCCTTCGACGAGCTGATCTGGGACGTCCGCGTCAAGGAGCATTTCTGGCTGGGGCCCGACGAGCGGGTCACCATCGACACGTTCTACGAGCGCATCCACCCCGACGACCGCGAGCCGACGCGCCGGGCCATCGAGGCGTCCGTCGACGGCCGCAAGCCCTACGACATCGACTACCGGACGGTCGACCCCGCGACCGGGGAGATCAAGTGGATCCACGCCGTCGGCGGGACTTCCTTCGCCGCCGACGGGACGCCGACGCGGTTCGACGGCGTGACCCTGGACGTGACCGGGAGGCGACTCGACCAGCGCCGGCTCGCCCGGCTGCTCGACCGAGAGCGCGAGCTGAGCCGGATGCTCCGTCGCGTGGAGCAGGCCGGCCTGGCGATCCACGCCGCGGGGTCGCTCGACGGCGTCCTGCGGGCCATCGCCGAGGAGGCCCGCGAGATCGTCGGCGCCCACCAGTCGGTCGCCAGCCTCACCATCGGCGAGGGCTGGGGCCAGTCGATCAGCACCGTCTCCCTCTCCGACCGGTACGCCCGCTGGCGGGAGTTCGACGTCGAGCCGACCGGTGAAGGGATCTACGTCGAGGTCATCAAGGCGAACCGCCCGATGCGGATGACCCAGGCCGAGCTGGAGGCCCACCCCGCGTGGCGGAACTTCAGCGGCCACGCCCAGGAGCACCCGCCGATGCGCGGCTGGCTCGCCGTGCCGCTCGTTGCCCGCGACGGCCGCAGCCTCGGGCTGCTCCAGCTTTCCGACAAATTCGAGGGGGAGTTCACGGCCGAGGACGAGGCGGTCGCCGTCCAGCTCGCCCGCATCGCCTCGGTGGCCGTGGAGAACGCCCGGCTCTACGACGAGCTGAGCGAGCAGGACCGCCGCAAGAGCGAGTTCCTGGCGATGCTGGCCCACGAGCTGCGCAACCCCCTGGCCCCGCTCCGGAACGGCCTCCAGCTCATGAGGCTCTCGCCCGACGCCGAGACGACGGCGCGGTCCCGCGACATGATGGAGCGGCAGCTCGGGCACATGGTCCGCCTGATCGACGACCTGATGGACGTCTCGCGGATCAACCAGGGCAAGATGGAGCTGCGCCGGGACTGGACGACGCTCGGCGAGGTGGTCGCCTCGGCCGTGGAGACGGCCCGGCCGCTGATCGAGCAGGCGGGGCATGAGCTCGCCGTGTCGCTGCCGACGGCCCCGGCGCCGCTGAACGCCGACCTCACCCGGCTGGCGCAGGTCGTCAGCAACCTGCTGACCAACAGCGCGAAGTACACGCCCCGAGGGGGCCGGATCCGCCTCTCCGGCCGGGTCGAGAGGGGGATGGTGGTGCTCCGGGTGGAGGACAACGGCATCGGCATCCCGGCCACGGAGTTGCCCCGCCTCTTCGACATGTTCTCCCAGGTCGACCGCAGCCTGGCCCGCTCCAACGGCGGCCTGGGGATCGGCCTGGCGCTGGTGAAGGGGCTGGTCGAGCTGCACGGCGGCACGGTCGAGGCCGAGAGCGGGGGGCCGGGCCGCGGCAGCGCGTTCACGGTCCGCCTGCCGGCCGAGGCCGGGCCGCCCCCCGCCCGGGAGCCCGCCCGCGCCGAGCCCCCGGCGGGCTCGGTCGCGCGGCTTCGGATCCTCGTGGCGGACGACAACCGCGACTCGGCCGCCACGATGTCGGAACTGCTCAGGATCCTCGGCGCCGAGGTCCGCACGGCGTACGACGGCCTGGAAGCCGTGGAGGCGTCCGAGGCGTTCCGGCCCGACGCGATCCTGATGGACGTGGGCATGCCGCGGCTCGACGGCCGCGAGGCCACGCGCCGCATCCGCCAGTTCCCCTGGGGCCGCGAGGTCGTCATCATCGCCCTGACCGGCTGGGGGCAGGAATCCGACCGCGCCCTCACCCGCGAGGCCGGCTGCGACGGCCACCTCGTCAAGCCCGTCGACCTACCCGAGCTCGAAAAGCTCCTTTCCGAACTGGGCCGCCCGCGCTGAGCCGGCCCGCCCGCCCGCGGGACGGCCCCGCTTCGCGGGCCACGGTGCGTCCCGGGGCGTCAGGCGAGCTCAGCCTCGTGCCACTCGCCTGTAAGATAAAGCCTGCCGTCGCGTAGTCATGTCTGTACGAGGCCATCCCGTCAGTCTGGGCGCTCACACGTCGCCCCCGGGACGGCCGCCAGCGGCCCACGGCCAGGCGAGGGCGCGATGAGCCACGACGAGACGAATCGGCACCGCGACGACGCCCCGCCCGGCCGTGCGACGCTGGGCGAGGTCATGGAGTTGGAGGCCGTCGAGATCGGCCTCCGGCGCGAGGAGTATCGCGTGGGGCCTCAGGTCCCGATGGCGAATGCCCCGGAGAATCTGGCCGGGGAGGGGCCGACGGGACTGAGCCTCTCGGGTGGGGGCATCCGATCCGCCTGCTTCAGCCTTGGCGTCCTGGAGGGGTTGGACCGTCGCGAGGCCGCCCCGGGGGATCCTCGAGGGTTGAGCTGCCTGGAGTGCTTCGACTATGTCTCCAGCGTCTCCGGGGGGAGCTACGCCGCCGGGCACCTTGCGACCACGATGCTCAAGCCGACGCCCGGCGACGACGCGAAGCCGTCATGGCTGGGGGCCGTCCAGCTGACGTCGAAGACGGTGCCGGGCTGGACCTGGGGGCTAGGGGTCTGGTTCCTGGGCGTCGTGTTCCAACTGCTCAAGACCGGGGCGCTGCTGGTCGCCGCGCTGGCCGCGCTCGCGTTCGCGATGCGGATGCTCGACGCCCCGGACGCGGCGAATTTCAGCGCGGCGATGGGCCTGACGTCCGACGTGGCGCGGGGGTTCGTGCCCTTCTGGCTGACGCTGTGGGCGTTCCTGGTCGGCTACTGCATCAACTCGTCGATCCGCCACGGCCGGCGCTGGGCGGGCTGGTGGTTCGCGTACTTCGTGGTCGTCTCGCTGGCCTACGTCCTCGCGATCTGGCTCCGGTTCCCCGGCCACGGCCCGGACGACGCCGCGAGCGGGGTGTCCTTCAGGGCCCAGTATTTCCTGCTTGCGGCACTGCTGGCGCCGCCAGTGGCGGCCTGCGCGGCGGTGGGGGCGTGGCAATTGATCGGCGCGCTCCACCCGGCGACGGCCCGCCGTATCCTGGGGACCTGGGCGAAGATGAAGGTGAAGTCGCGTCGGGCGTTCCGATGGCTCCTGCCGGCGAAGGCCGATCGGGCCGACCCCGGCGGGGCGGCGGCCGCGAAGAGCGACCTCCTGGGCGGGCCGACCCTGAAGCAATCGTTGCTGGCGCCGATCCTGGTGGCGCTGTTCTGCTTCGCCGCCCTGGTGACGACCGGCGACATCGGCCTCGGGGAGGCGGGGGACGAGGGCGCGGCGGCCTTGCACCGGCGATCGCAATGGTACGGCGAGCTGGGGGACTGGATCTACTACGCCGCGTGCGCGGCCCTGACGGTGATCTCGATCGGGCTCCTCTCCCCGACCAACGTCTTCAGGAACGCGGTGTTCAAGAGCGCGCGCCGGGTCGAGGAATACGACGCGGCGACGGGGGGTAAGGGACGGGGCCCGCGCCGGGGGTGGGAGCCGGTCTTCCGCGTGGTTGTCTTCCTGTGCAGCTATGGGTTCGTGCTGCTGGTCGTGTTCGTGGTGTTCAGCACGGTCGCCAAGGAGAACGTCTCGGGCTACTACGAATGGCGGTCGGACCTCCCCTTGGCCGCGTTCCACCCGTCCGACCTCCGCGAGCCGGACCCGGCGTGGGAGCGCGTGGCGCGCGACGCCCGGGGGCCCGACGGCCCCTGGAAGCCGTTGGCGAAGAAGTTCCTCGAGGCCCGGTCGGCCGCGGGGTTCCCGCTGGTCGAGGAACGCGACCGAGCCGCCCGGATGCGGCTGCTGGATTCCCGGCCGTGGGTCGATCGGCTGCTCTGGCCGCTCGCCTGGATCTGGTCTCGCCCCGACTGGTCGGACGATAACCACCCCCAGGCGGCCTCCGCCGAGGCCCACTACGACGAGATGGCGACCCAGTCTTACAAGCAACGTGTCCTGGCCCGACGGCTCTCCGAGATCGTGCTGGGCTGGGACTGGCTCTACACGATCGTCCCCAAGGAGCCTGTGACGCCGGCGCGCACGGAATTGCCGGAGAACTGGGACCCGGAGCGATACCGGGGCCTCGGCGAGCGCTACCGCGGCCGCGCGAGATCGCTCGCCGCGCTGCGCAACCCCGGGGAGGCCCTCAAGCCGCTCGATCCGATGCTCGATGAGCCGGCCGAGGGGCCGGCCGAGGCGCCAAAGGCCGCGGATGGCGGGCCGGGCGGCGAGATTGGGGGGGCCGGCCTGGACGCGGCGATCCGCAACAACAACCGTCGCGCGCTGCACCTGTACTTCCCCGGCCTGATGCGGGACCGTCGAGACAAGGTGGTCTTCTCGTCGATCGTCTGGGAGGAGGACCAATGGATGCGACTGCGGATCGGCCTGGTCGCCCTCGCGGTCTGGGCCCTGTGCTGCGCCGTCGACGTGAACACCTACGCGTTGCAGAAGTTCTACCGCGGGCACGTGATCGACAGTTGGGTTGACATCGAGCCGGGCAAGGTCGCCCACCGCTGGCTTCATCAGGCTCGCCGCGGCTATCGCGGCTGGGATTTCGCGCCTCCCTCCCCCGGTGCGAGGGGACAAGGCGAGGGGGGCGACGGCGCGCGGGAACGCCGGGCTCCGTTGCTGCTGATCAACGCGACCCTCGAGGGGAACCGCTCCCTGGGCCATGAGCCGGAGCTTCCGACGCACATCTTTTCGTTCTCGCCGGTGGCGTCCGGCTTCGGGGCCGTGGACTACTGGAGGGTGGGGAAGAAGGCCGGCGGGATGACCGAGGAATTCGCCCGACGGAACCGGCTGGACATCGGGAACATCGTGGCGATCTCCGGCGCGTTCCTGTCGCCGGGGACGATCGCCAACCCGGCGCTCTCGGCCGTCCTTCACCTGCTGAACGTCCAGACCGGATACTGGGTGTCCGAGCCGGACAGGATGCGCCGCCCTCTCCACGAGAAACTCCTGTTCCATCTCTGGCAGTCGCTGGGGGTCGACTGCAACGGCGATAGCCGGATGCTGCTGTCCGACGGCGCCCACGCGGAGAACCTGGGGCTCTACTCCCTGCTACGGCGGCGCTGCCGGCTCATCGTGGTCTCGGATTGCAGCCAGGAGGACGGCGGCGCCCCGGAGGATCGGCGGTTCGACGCGCTGACGCAGGTCCTCCAGCAGGCCGCCGTCGAGCGCGTGGAGATCGGCCCGTTCCTCAGCTCGCGCGCCTATCGCCACTGGCTCAAGACGGGCGAGCTCCCGGAGGGCGGATCGGGCCATCCCGGCTGCCGGCATCGGACGGCGATCGGCCTGGACCTCGTCCGGCCCGCCCCACCGAAGTCGTCCGCCGGCAAGGCGAAGAAGCCGGAAGGGGACGGTGAGAAATCCTCGTCGACGGCCGCCAAGGCCCCGGAGGAGGGAGCCGAGGCCTCCGAGGAGCGGCACTTCTCCCAGGAGCATTACCTCTTCGCCCGGATCCGCTATCCCGGCGGGGCCCGGGGGCTCGTGGTCTACCTTCGGCCGACGATCACCGGCGACGAGGGGGACACGCTGCTCCACGTCGCGCGCCACTCCCAGTTCCCGAACGACGACCCGGTGGACCAGTTCTACACGCCGGCCAGGATGAACACCTACCGACTCCTGGGGCGCCACATCGCCGACGAACTGATGGACGACCCCGTGATGGAGGACGTGATCGCCGCGATCCTGACGGGGGGAGACGTCGCCCCGCCGCTCGAATACAAGCCGGGCGGCCTGGGGACCGATCTCTGCCGCAAGGCCTGCGGCGAAGGGGCGAGTTGTTCGGCGAACCTCCCGCGCTCGTTCCGCCGCGAATACCTGAACGCCAGGACGCGCCACGAGAAGGAGAGGGCCGCCATGGATTGCAATGGCGAGCGGCACGTT
This sequence comes from Paludisphaera sp., assembly GCF_037189885.1. Classification (NCBI taxonomy): domain Bacteria; kingdom Pseudomonadati; phylum Planctomycetota; class Planctomycetia; order Isosphaerales; family Isosphaeraceae; genus Paludisphaera; species Paludisphaera sp. The sequence continues at coordinate 10,434 of NZ_JBBCIR010000095.1, read as the reverse complement.
GCGTCCAGTTCTCCGACGAGTAACGGCCACGATCGTTCCCACAGCGGGGGGGGGCACCAAGAGTAGCCGCGCGGCCAGGCATGGCGCCAATCCGGCGAGCCGACCTTGAGGCGGTGGGCGGGCGCGGGGGCCACGGGGTCGCTCGCACCCCGAGGACGCACTCGGCCCCCCTCGCCGAGCCGCCAGCCGCCTCGACGTCGAGGGGTGCCTCGCGCGTCAGAGCCGGGGACAGCGGTCGAACAGCGTCCGGCCCGGGGCCGAGAAGCCGGAGGGGATGCCGGACAGCTCGCGCAGGCGGTCGCAGACCAGGTCGCGGCCGACTCGGAGGCCGTCGGGGAGGCGGGCGACCGGGCAGGCGCGGAGGATTAGGCTGCCGCCCACTGTCAGGCCGTCGGGGAGACGGTCGAGTCGGGCGCAGCCCTGGAGCGTCAGGTCGCCGCCGACGCGCAGCCCGGCCGGCAGGCTCGCGATCCCCACGCCGACGAGGCACAGCGAGCCGCCGATGGTCAGCGATGAAGGGAGATCGAGGAGCCTGGGCGCGCCTATGATCGCGAGGCTACCCAGGACCTCGAACGGGTCGGGCAAACGTTCCAGGGACGAACAGCCTTCCAGGGAGATCGAGCCGCCGACGTCCATGTCGTGGGGGAGCGTCGCCAGCCGGCGGCAGGCCCGCAGGACCAGATCGCCACCGACGCCCAGGCGGGCGGGCAGGGCTTCGATCGGGCACTGGCCGTCGCGCGAGGGCCTCGCGAAGATTGGCGCGGACCAGAAGCGTCGCCGGGCCTCGGGCGAGGCCTTGAGGATAGTCGACCGCCACGGAAGCGCGTGGAGATCGGCGGCCCCGCCGATCTCGAGACGGCCGCCGACCGTCAGGCCGTCGCCAATGCGTTGCAGGCGCTGGCTCTGCCGCAGATCCAGGTTGCCGTCGACGCTCAGATCCGAGGGGAGCGAGCGCAGCCTGAGACCCGCCAGCGAGAGCTTCCCCGCGTGGCTCAGCCCGCCCGGGGCCCGGCCGGAGGCGAGCAAGATGACCAGTTCCCTCCATCCCGGCGGGAGCCAATCCCAGGAGCCGGGGTAGTAGGCCGGCGCGGCCTCCGCCGGGGGGAGCGGTCCGGTCGGGTAAGGAGGATCGAGCGGGCCGACGAAGAGTTCGCGGAGCCATCGCCACATCGGGACGCCCTCCCGTGCTCACCAGTCGGTCGGCTCGTAGTCCTTGAAGAAACATCCCCAGGCGCGTTCCCCGGACAGGCCGCGGGCGATCGGGTCGAGGACCCGCGCGGCGGCGTCGACCTCGTCGAGCGGCGGGACGAATCCCCGGGCCCGCATGCGCGCCCGGCGCGAGTGGGCGCCCTCGTGAGTCACCCAGCCGGCGTCGACGCTGTTGAGGTAGATCCCGTCGCGAGCAAGGTCGGCGGCCGAAGTCCTGGTGATCATGTTCAGCCCCGCCTTGCTCATGTTGATATGAGGGTGCCGGTCGGACTTGCTCCCCGCGAACCGGCCGTCGAGCCCCGCGACGTTCACGACGTAGCGATCCTCGAACGGCGACGCCGCCATCAGCGGCCTGAGCCCGGCGATGAGCCAAAACGGCGCGGCGGCGTTCACCAGAAGCACCTCCAGCAGCTCGACGGGGGGTACCTCGTCGATCCGGGCCGTCCAGCTGTTGGACTCCCGGCGGTCCGGCTCCGGGAGGATCGCGGCGAGGCCCCCAGCGCGGCGGACCACGTCCCCCACGTTCGACGGCAAGGGGGACGACGGCCGGGCCTCGGACGCGATGGCGTCGGCCAGATCGTCCTCGATCCGGCGGACGCTTTGCGCGGCGTTGTTGATCAGGATCTCGAGCGCCGGGAACCGCGACGCGACGCGGGCCGGGAAGGCGAGGACGTCGTTCGGGCGTCGGAGGTCCAGCGGCTCGATCCAGAGGCGGTCACGCCAGGCGTCGAAGTCGGGCTCGGCGGCGTACCGGGGGGCGGCGTCGTCGGGGAAGCGGGTGGTGACCAGGACCTCGGCCCCGTCGCGGAGCAGCCGCAGGGCGACCCGCCGGCCGATCTTGATCCGCCCGCCGGTGACGACCGCCCGACGCCCCGCCAGGTTGCTACGCCGAAGGCGCTCCGCGAGGTTGCGACCGGCGCACTCGGGGCAGAGGAGGTGATAATGGGCATGGACCTCGCGATACCGGCCCTTGCAGATGTAACAGAGCCGGGACCTGGCCCGCAGCGCGGTCGGGGGGGCGTCGGCGACTTCCGCCGACTCTCGCGCCCGGCCGGTGGCCGCGACGGTCGCGCGGTCCGTCTCCTGGCGCTCCCCGGCCGATGCCTTGCGACGCAGCCGGCGCGCCTTCTTGTAGATCTTCGCGACCGCGCGTTCGAGCCGCGCCGGGTCGGGGGCCAGACCTGGCGAGCGGCCGAGGGCCTCCAGCACTTTCAGGCACGTCGACCACTCCGTCGCCGAGAACAGGTCGTCCCGGTCGTCCACGTCCATCGCGTCGCCTCGCGTCCCACTCAGAGTCAGTCCCATAAGTGGGCTCAGGCCGCATTGCGGTAACGGAACGCCGGCTCCGCATCCGAGGGCTCGAGGCGGTGGAGCATCAGCTGGATCATCGCCAGCTTGATAAACGACTCGGACGACAGGACAGTCCTCTCCCGGTCCTTGCTCAGCCGCCGGCAGCGGCCCAGCCAGGCGAACGTCCGCTCGACCGTCCAGCGGATGGGCAGCTTCACCCAGCCCTTGGCGCCCTCGGGGCGTCGGATGATCGCCAGGTCCCAACGGGCGTTCGCCTCCACCCACCCGTAGAGGCTCCAGTTGTGGTACTTCGAGTCGGCGTACATCCGGACGACCTTGCCCACCGGTTGGCCCTCGAGCCGGCCGAACAGGTCGGTCGCGGCCCGGGCGTCGTCGACCGAGGCGGCCGTGACCAGGACGGCCAGAAGCAACCCCATGGAGTCCACCACTATGTGGCGTTTCCGCCCGTCGACGTTCTTGGCGTTGTCGCGTCCCCGCTCCTCCCCCCCGGAGGTCGCGTCGACCGACTGGCTGTCGACGCTGGCCGTGGTCCGGGGCCGATAGGGCTTCTCCTTGGTCCGCACCTTCCGCCGCAGGGCGTCGTGGATGCGGTCGAGCGTCCCGTTCGACCGCCACTCGTCGAAGTAACGCCACACCGTGCTCCGAGGCGGGAAGCCCTCGGGCAGGTATCGCCACTGGCAACCCGTGCGGAGCATGTAGAGGATCGCGTCGAGGACCTCGCGGACGTCGGTCTTGCGAGGCCGTCCGCCGGGATAGACGGGGATCAAGGACTCGATCAAGGCCCATTGCTCGTCGGTGCCGTCGCTGGGGTAGCGTCGGGTTCTCATCCCCTCCCTACGTCGCTAAACGCTTCCTTGTTCCACTTATGGGACAGTCACTCAGGTCCCGACGGGGCCGGCCGGAGTTGAACCGGCTTCCCTCCGAATTGGGATCGGCCGCTCTACCGCTGAGCTACGGCCCCGCCGGGCGGCACCAGACTATTGCGACCGCGGGCCCGGGTCAACGACCCGCGCTCCCCGGGCCCGTCAGAGCCGGGGGTCGACGGGCTCGCTTTCCAGGGCCAGGACGCCGAAGACGCACTCGTGGACGCGGCGGAGGGGCTCGCCGCGGACGAAGCGCTCCAGGGCCTCGACGCCGAGCGCGAACTCGCCGAGGGCGAGCGAGCGCTTGCGGCCCAGGCCGCGCGAGCGGAGCCGGGAGAGGTTCGCCTCCGTCGTGTAATCAGGGCCGTAGATGATCCGCAGGTACTCGCGGCCGCGGCACTTCACCGCCGGCTGGGCGAGCCCGCGGGCGCCCTTGAGGACGAACGGCAGCGGCTTCACCACCATCCCCTCCCCGCCCCGGCCGGTCAGCTCGTCCCACCAGGCGATCCCCTCGGCCTCGCTCGCCGGGTCGGTCACGTCGACGACCCGGTACGGCGTGGCGAGGAGCAATCCCGGGTCGGCGCGGCAGACCTCGGCCAGGGTCTCCATGTGCCAGACGTGGTCCTTGTCGACGTGCGCGCGGCCCTCGGTCGCAAGGAGGTGGAACGGGGCGAGCTTGTAGTCGGTCAGGTCGGCGACCGGCCAGCAGTAGCGGCGGTACGCGGCGACGAACCGGGCGACGTCCTCCGAACGGCGGTGGCACGCCTCCTCGACTTCCAGCAGCTTCGCCCGCTCCTCCCCCTCCAGCCGCGACGAGGCCCGCGCGAGCATCTCGGCCGCGCGGGGGAGGGCGGCCGTCCCCGCCGCGCCCACGGCCGCGTACTGCGACTTCAGCAGCTCCTGCGCCTTGGCCGACCAGGGCATCAGCTCGCAGTCGAGCACGGCCCAGCCGGTGTCCATGCGGGTCCAGAGGTCGGCCGCCGTTAGCGCGGCGCGGACGCGGTCCAGGAAGCGGCGTTCCAGGTCGGCGTCGGGGAAGAACCGCCGCCCCGTGCGCGTCACGACGACGCCGACCGCGTCCTCCACGCCGAAGCGTCCGCGCGCGGCGTCCTCGTCGCGACAGGCGACGACGACGGCGCGGGAGCCCATGTGCTTCTCCTGGCAGACCACCCTCGGAGCGCCCTGGGCGCGATAGTAGGCGAAGGCTTCGGCCGGGTGCTCCAGGAGGCCGGCCTCCTTGCTGGTCTCGCTGGGGGACATCGTCGGCGGGAGGTAGACGAGCCAGCGCGGATCGGCGGCGAACCGGCTCATGACCTCCAAAGCCGCCGCGGCGTTCCCCTCGCGGATCGTGACGTTGCCGCGCAGGCGGGTGGAGACGATCCGCTTGCCGATCACGTCCTCCAGGTCCAGCATCCGGTCGTGGAGCTGCTGCGCGGGGACCGCGGACGCCTGGACGTCCGCCGGCAAGAAGGGTCGGGCCGACGGCTGGTAGACGCGATCGGCGGGGACGGAGACCAGCTCGCGCTCAGGCCAGCGCAGGGCGGTCAGCGCGCCGCCGAAGACGCAGCCGGTGTCGATGTTGATCGTGCGGTTCAGCCACTCGGCCGAGGGGACCGGCGTGTGGCCGTAGACGACGGCCGCCTTGCCGCGATACTCCCTCGCCCATTCGACGCGCACGGGGAGGCCGAACTCGTCGGTCTCCCCGGTCGTCTCGCCGTAGAGGGCGAATTCACGCACCGCTGCCGAGCCCCGCCCCTGCATCGACTCCTTCAACCCGGCGTGCGCCACCACGACCTCGCCGCCGTCCAGGACGTAGTGGCTGACCAGCCCGTCGAGGAACTTCGTCAACTCCTCCGTGAACGGGACGCGCGCCTCGGCGGGCAGGGCGTCGATCTCGGCGAGCGTCTCGGCCAGCCCGTGCGTGATCCGCACGTCCTTGCCGCGCAGCTTCTTCAGCAGCTTGACGTCGTGGTTCCCCGGCACGCACAGGGCCGAGCCGCCGGCGACCATCGTCGCGACGATCCGCAGCGTGTCGACCACGCGCGGGCCGCGATCCACCAGGTCCCCCACGAAGACGGCCTTTCGGCCCTGGGGATGGGCGTATCGCGGCCCGCCGAGGAGCGACGATCCGTCGGGAGGGGCGACGACCTCGTACCCGAGACGGCCCAGCAGCGACTCCAGCTCGTCGGCGCAGCCGTGGACGTCGCCGATGAAGTCGAACGGCCCGTGGTCGCGGGAGCGGTCGGTCCAGAGCGGCACGCGCTCGATGGCCGCGGCCTCAACCTCCTCGGGCGACCCCAGGACGAAGACGTTGCGGAACCCCTCCTTCCGCAGCCCCCGCAACGACCGCCGGAGCTGCGAGGCCTGGTTGCGGACGACGTGCGGGCCGAACGCGCGGTCGGCCCGGTCGCGGTTGCGTTCGTGGCAGAGGGCCTCGGGCAGGTCGAGGACGATCGCCACCGGCAGGCAGTGGTACTTGCGGGCCAGTTCCACCAACGGCCGTCGCGACTCCGGCTGGACATTGGTCGCGTCCACGACCGTCAGCCGGCCGCGCGAGAGTCGCTTCGACGCGACGTAGTGGAGCACGTCGAACGCGTCGTTCGTCGCTTCCTGGTCGTTCTCGTCGTCCGAGACCATCCCGCGGCAGGCGTCGGACGAGAGGACCTCGGTCGGCGAGAAATGCCGGCGCGCGAACGTGCTCTTGCCCGAGCCGCTGGGGCCGATCAGGACGACGAGGGAGAGCCTGGGGATGGAGAGGGTCACGGTCGCGGCCTCGCGGGCGGGGTGTCCATCGGGGCGGGGGCGCAAGCCGCGATCGCGCCGTCCAGGGCCCATGACGGGCCCGGCCAGCCGGCCGATCGCAGGGCCAGGAGGAGCGGGAGGAATTCGGGGTCGCCCAACTCGCCCGCGGCCTCGACCTCGAATTGATCCGGGTCGGCGCGGGAGAGGCGTTCCCGCAGGATCGACGGCACGGCGGGGTCGTTGCGCCGGGCGAGGCCGTCGAGGGCCTCGCCGCGGGTTGGCGCGTCCTCGTCGTCAAGTCGAGCAACCAAGGCGGCGCGGACCTCCGCCGTGTCCACGTCGGTCTGGGCGCCGAGCCCGAACGTCGACCAGTCGCGGACGCGCGGGTCGGAGTCGCGAGAAAGCTCGATCAGGCCGGCGATCGCCCAGGGCTCGCCGAGCGTCGACAGCGCCTGAACCACCGCCCATCGGACCTCGGGGTCGGGGTGCTCGCGGAACGCCAGGGTGGCGCGACGCCCCTCGGTCCCATCCTGGTGAGACATGGCGATAATGGCGGCCTTCAGCGCGTCGGCGTTCGTCTCGGTTTCCAGCATCCGGGCCAGGATATCCCTCGCCTCATCCGGGAAGGTCCGAGCCGGGCAGCCGAGCTGGCCGAGGACTTCCGCCCCGACTCTCCGCTCCAGGGGGCAGACGCTCGTGGCGAGGGCCGTCGCCCGGTCCAGGATCTCGCGCGTGCCGCGCCAGTGGAGGGCCATGACGGCGTCCCAGGCGAGATCCTCGTCGGGCTCGCACAGGGCCGCGTTGAACAGGTCGTCGACGGATCGCGGGTCGTCCTTCGGGTCGATCGGGGGATCAGCGTCCACGGGCGAACACCCCCATCTGGGTCGGCGGGCCGAGGGTCGGATCCTCGGGGCCGACGGCGAGGAAGCGGGCCGAGTAGCCGAAGCGCGAGGCGACGGCCTCGGCCCAGGCGAGGAACTCGGCGCGGGTCCATTCGAATCTATGGTCGGAGTGCCGGAGACGGTCCGGGCCGACGTTCTCCCAGGTGACGTTGTACTCGCGGTTCGGGGTGGTCAGGACGACCGTCGCCGGGCGGGCGAACTCGAAGACGGCCCGTTCGAAGGCGGCGAGTCGCGGGGGATCCAGGTGCTCGACGACCTCGACGCAGGCCGCGGCGTCGAAGCCCTCCAGCCGGCGGTCGCGGTAGGTGAGCGAGCCGTGCAACAGCTTGATCCGCGCCGCCTGGTTCTCGGGGAGCCGGTCCAGGTGGAGCCGGTCGCTGGCCGCCTCGAGCGCCCGGACCGAGACGTCGACGCCCACGATCTCCCGGAATTGGGGCTCCTTGAGCAGCAGCCGGAGCAGGCGGCCCTCGCCGCAGCCCAGGTCGAGCACCCGACTCGCGCCGGCCCCGCGCAGGACGCCGAGGACCGAGCCGAGTCGCTGGTCGTTCAGGCTCATCGACGACTCGACCGCCTCCTCGACCCGCGCCGAGGGCTCCTCGACGTCCTCGGCGATGGCGGGCGTCTCGGGCGCAAGGCGGGCGAGGGCCTCGCGGTAGAGGCTGGGACGATGCCGGAGGTAGCGGCGGGCGATCTCGTCCCTCTGGGGGTGGGAGTCCAGCCAGCCGACGCCCCGGGCCAGCAGCTTCTCCATCTCGGCCTCGCCGACGAAGTAGTGCTTGGCGTCGTCGAAGACGGGGATGAGGACGTACAACTGCGTCAGCAGTCGCGCCAGCGTGGTCTCGGCGGAGATCTCGACGGAGAAATACCGGCTCTCGCCCCAGTCGGGGAACGTCGGGTCGAGCGGGTGGCGCGTGGCCTCGATCGCGTAGCCGAGGGGTTCGAAGACCGAGCGCAGGAAGGGCTCGCCGCCGCGGACGGGCAGGACGTCGATCCTGGCGGAGAGGGGCATCGGAGTCTCGGCCAGGCCGGGGCGGGCGTCGCAGCGGCCTCGCATGGCGGTCCGGAAGACCTCGGCCATGGCGACGCTCATCAGCGACGACGCGGCGTAGGGCCGGTCGTTGACGTACTGGCCCAGCAGCCCCTCGCCGCCCCCCTTGCCCCGCACCAGGCCGACGGGGTCCACGTCCACCATCAGGCAGGCGGAGCAGCGATCCGGGCCGACCTCGGGGTAGAAGACGCGAGCCCGGCCGAACGCGAGGTCATAGCTCTGGAATCGCGCCGGGTGCTTGTGCAGCAGGAAGCCGAGGTCGTCGGCCGGTTCCCGAGTCGTCGTGATCGTCAGCAGCATCGGCCGGCCCCTCCCGCATCCACGATATCCGAGGACACGAGGGCGGGGCCAGGGGTTCACGGAAGGATCAAGCCCTGACGAACTGGTGTCCGGGGAGCCGCTTCACCATGCGCTTCAGCTCCAGGACGCTCAAGGTGGCCATCACCTGGGAGGCGGTCAGGCCGGTGCGGGCGATGAGGACGTCGACCCCGCTGGGGGAGTCGTCGAGGTGGCCGAGGAGCGACCGCTCCTGGTCGGTGAGCGCCAGCTCGGCCGGGTGGCGGACGGCCGGCTCGTCGGGGGCGGCGCGGACCTCGCGGACGAGGGGGCCGAGCTCCTCCAGCACGTCGTCGACCGTCTCCACCAGCCGGGCGCCGTCGCGGATGAGGCGGTGACAGCCCCGGCTGGCCAGGCTGTCGACCGCGCCGGGGACCGCGAAGACCTCGCGGTTCTGCTCCATCGCGTGATGCGCCGTGGATAGCGAGCCGCTCCGGGGCGCGGCCTCCACGACGATGACGCCCAAGCATAAGCCAGAGATGATGCGGTTACGCTGCGGGAAGAGGCCGGCCAAGGGCCCCTGGGTCATGGGGAGTTCGCTCACCAGCGCGCCGCGGCCGTCGGCGATCTCGGCGGCGAGGTCCTCGTGCTCGGGGGGGTAGATGGCGGAGAGTCCGTTCCCCAACACGGCGAGCGTCCGGCCGCCGGCCTTCATGGCGCCGCGGTGCGCGGCGGCGTCGATGCCGCGAGCCAGGCCCGAGACGATCGTGAAGCCGGTGCGGGACAGGGCGGTCGCCAGGCGTTCGGCCGTGCGGATGCCGTAGGGGGTGCAGCGGCGCGAGCCCACCAGCGCGATGGCGATCTGGTCCCGCGGCTCGAACGTCCCCTTGACGTAGAGCAGGGCGGGGGGATCGGGGATCTCCTGGAGCGTGGGCGGGTAGGCGGGGGAATCGCGCGGGATCAGGGTCACGCCCAGGCGGCGAGCCTCGGCGAGTTCGCGTCCCGTGTCGTTGTCGGCGCGGGCGTGATGGATGCGATCGGCCAGCTTCGGGCCGATGCCGGAGACCTCGCGCAGTTGCGCGATCGGGGCGTCCAGCACCGCCGCCGCCGACCCGAAATGCTCCAGGAGCGCGCGGCTCGTCAGCGGCCCGACGCCGGGCGTCAGCGTCAGGGCGAGCAGGTCGCGGATCGGGTCGTCGGGCGGTCGCGGGTCCACGGGGGTCGTCCTCGGGGCGGTGCGGGGGTGAAATTCGATCGATCCCGGGCTTTGGCGATCCACGAGCCTCGTGGCCCATGAAGGATGATGGCCGCTCCGGCAAGCCAAACCGACGCCCCCAGCACGTCCCATCGGTCGGGGCGGGCCCCCTCGACGAGCCAGAGCCAGGCCAGGGGGCGGCAGGACGCGGATCCCGCCTAGGCCGCGTGGGCGCGGCCCGCCGCTTCGGAGTCGATTCGGGCGAGGGCCAGGGCGAACACGACCTGGGCCGCGCCGCCGGGGAGGACCCAGGGCGGGCTCCTATCCATACGCATCCAGGCCCGGGAGGCGAAGCACCCTCCGATCTCTCCAAGCGGCGAGACAGTACCAGAGTATCGACTTCGATGCATCGCCTCCTCGGTCATCTCCCCCGCCAGGGGCTTCGAGCATAACAATCCTCGGCCGGATGGAGGACCGTCCGTGATTGCGAGGGACAGCCCCGGGCGATTCGGCTACGCTTCACGCGCGCGCCGTGGCGGTGCCGCATCCTGTCCCGTCGACGCGGGGGTCGGATGTGATCCGGCTGGGAAGGGGTAGCTCCGAGGCCGATGGGGATCCCTCCGATGGACGAGCCATTCGTCAGCCACGCCTTCCAGGACCTACCACGGAAGAAGGTCGTGGAACACGGCGCTCAGTATGACGGCATCGACATGGCCCATTTGATGGGCGCCGACGAGGAGAATTTGCTGCTCTGTAGAAAACCCATAGTCGCACGATCATAACGTTGAGAGTGATGGCCCGGAGGATGATCTCGCGGGCCTGGGACGGTTCCGTCCGCGCGCGGAGCGCCGAGCCCAGATGACGCTTGATCATCGAGTTCACCGTCTC
>NZ_JBBCIR010000094.1:0-40014 GCF_037189885.1 Paludisphaera sp. | reverse complement strand
CTCGCGGGTCGCGTCGCCCGCGTCGCAGGCCGCGGCGACCCGCTCGCGGAGGTCGGTCGAGTAGGCTTTCAAGGCGGGGCCCTCCATAGCCCCACGAAGATAACCGCGTCAACCACTACAGTCGACGAGAAACCGCTCTAGCGACTTCGCTCGATGATGTTATGTACAATGAATTAGTAGGGCTGCTCAAAAAACGCCCCTGGAAGCCGTGAGGAAGGGAGGGCTGAGATGGCGAAGAAGGCGCAAGTCATGGTGACAACTTCGTTTAATCTTGGCGACCGCGTGCGCATAAAGGACCTTGCGGGACAAGTAGGCCGCATCGAGGAACTGCGGGGCCCCCTCGGTCCCGGCGGAGCGTCGGTCTATCGCGTCAAGGTCCGGAAGAAGCCTCGGGCTTCCTACATCGAGCTTCTGGGCAACCAGCTCGAATTCCTGCCGGTGACCAATCAGGGTGCCGCCGCCCAGCCGCGCAGGACCGCCCCGAAGGCATCAAGGGCCAAGAAGGGCGGCTGACACGCCCGCGCGGCATGGTCAGCGGCTAAGAACCGGTCGTGCCGCTGCCATGGCTGACGCGGGCGACCCTCCTGGCGGTGCGGCTCCCGGCGGCGGCCTGGGCCGGACCCGATACATGGTCGAGCGCGCGCACGCTTGCTTCTCGTGGTTCGTCGCCTCGTCCCGTGCCACGAGCGGCGACCCGAGGACGCTCAGGCGTTCCATTCGCTGGCCGCTTGCGTCATCCGCGCCCGCAAGGTCCGAGCGGCCCGGCCGCCCCGTTCGGCGCTCGACCGCGTTTTGAAACCACGCCTTGGCAAGCCTGGCGTCGGCCGTCGGGCAGGGCAACCACGAGGGGTGCCCCTACGATGACCGCTCCGGGGTACCCTCCTCGACGCGCCTCGCGGCCCCAATCCGTCCTGGTCGAAAGCCATCTCCCGACCACCCCGGGATATTGACACAGCCTTCGCGGGCGTGGGACAATTCCTCCTCGTGTTGCGTGGAATTGAGACTCAGTCTCATTGTCATGGGTGAAGCGAACCGTCGTGAGTCGAGACCGGAAGCATCGCGGGGCGTGGTATCGGACGATGATCCAGTGGCACTGGGTCAGCTCGGCGGTCTGCCTGGTGGGGATGGGGCTGTTCTCGATCACGGGCATCACGCTGAACCACGCGAGCCAGATCGAGAGCAAGCCGACGGTCGCGAAGGTGAGCGACGACCTGCCGCCCGAGCTGTTGCGGGCGCTGAACGGGTCGGCGACGACGAGCGACGGGCCCGCGGCGCTGCCGGCGGAGGTGGCCGACTGGCTACGGGCGAAGATCCGCCGGCCGGTCCCGGCGCGCGCCCCGGAGTGGTCGGAGGACGAGGTCTACCTCTCGATGCCCGGCCCGGGGAGCGACGCCTGGGTGTCGATCGACCGGGAGACGGGCCGCGTGGAGTTCGAGGGGACCGACCGCGGCTGGATCGCCTACCTCAACGACCTGCACAAGGGGCGGAACACCGGGGCCGCCTGGAAGTGGTTCATCGACGTCTTCGCCGTGGGGACGCTCGTCTTCTGCCTGACGGGGCTCTATCTGCTCTACTTCCACGCGCGGCATCGGTCCATGACCTGGCCCGTCGTGGCCCTGGGGCTCGTCATCCCCTTCCTGATCGCCGCTCTGATGGGCGCGCATCCCTGATTCACCGTCGCCGAGGAGCCTGAACTGATGAATCGAATCCGACCCTTCGCGACCCCGGGGACGGCCCTGGCGCTGGCGACGGCCCTGACCCTGGCCCTCGCTCCGTCGCTGCCGGCCGAGGAGATGGCCGCGGACGGCGGCAAGCTGGGGCTGAAGGTCGAGATCCCCCGGCTGAACGTCGCGGAGTATCACCGTCCCTACGTGGCCGCGTGGGTCCAGGGGCCGGGGGGGAAGGATGTGGTCGACCTGGCCGTCTGGTATCAGGTGAAGGACACCGGCGACGAGGCCGGGACGAAGTGGCTCCCCGACCTGCGGCAGTGGTGGCGGCGCTCGGGGCGCAACCAGCAGATCCCGGTCGACGCGGTCACCGGGCCCACGCCCCCCACCGGCGAGCGGACCGTGAAGATCGACGCCGACCAGCTCGCGAAGCTCCCCGCCGGGGAGTTGACCCTGGTCGTCGAGGCGGTCCGCGAGGTCGGCGACCGCGAGATCCTGGAGATCCCGTTCACCTGGCCCCCCCGGGAGGCCGGCGCGTTCCAGGCCCAGGGGAAGAAGGAACTCGGCAAGATCACGCTGACCGTCGCCCCTTGAAGATCCTCGACAACATCGAATCCCGGACTCCGAGAGGTTTCTCCATGCTCCGCAAGTCGTTGCTCGCGTCCCTCCTCGTGTTGACGGCGCCCATGTCGGCGAGCGCCCACAAGATGTGGCTGCTCCCCTCCGAGACCGTCCTGACCGGGCCGAATCCCTCGATCACGGTGGACGCGGCGATCTCCAACGACGTCTTCTTCTTCAACCACCACGCCCTGCCGCTGGCCGGGCTGAGCATCACGGCCCCCGACGGGTCGAAGCTCGCCGCGGAGAATCAGGCGACGCTGCGCTATCGGAGCGTGTTCGACGTCGCCCTCCCCCAGAAGGGGACGTACCGGATCGCGGCGCTGACGTCGAACATCCTGGCGACGTGGGAGGAGGACGGCGGGCGCAAGTTCTATCGCGGGGCCAAGGAGGGTTTCGCCTCCAAGGTCCCCGCCGGGGCGAAGGATCTCAAGGTCACGGAGGCCGTCGGCCGCGTCGAGACGTTCGTCACCAACGGCCCGCCGACGGTCGACGCCCTCAAGGCGGTCGGCGAGGGGATCGAGCTGATCCCCGTCACGCACCCGAACGACCTCTACGCGGGCGAGTCCGCCACGTTCAAGCTGATCGTCGACGGCAAGCCGGGCGCGGGGCTGGAGGTCGAGATCGTCCGCGGCGGCATCCGGTATCGCGACGCCCAGGAGGAGATCCAGGTCAAGGCCGACGACCAGGGCGTCTTCTCCGTCCAGTTCGACGAGGCCTGCATGTACTGGCTCGAAACCTCGACCGCGGACGACAAGACGACCTTCCCCGCCGCCAACGGCCGCTCCCTCCGCTACAGCGGCACGCTGGAAGTTTTGCCCAGGTGATCTCGCCTGGCGTCGGCCGGCGAGTGGGGCGCCCCTCGTGTGCGCCCCGCCCGCCGGGCTTCGCGGCTCCATGTCGCCGAAATCGAGAATAAGGCCTCAATTCCGCCGCTCCTCACCGTCGGGCCGCGATCGGGCGATACAATAAGGAGATGGTCGCGGGCGAATCACCCTCGACATACCCTCTCGCGGGCGGAAGGACCGGAATGATGCATCCCCTCACCAGGGCCGGATGGGTGGTCGTGTCGGCGGCGGCGCTGATGCTCGCGCCGGGCTCGGCGCGGGCCGGGGCGTTCTCGTGGCTCGACGAGGTCGTCCGGGCGATCATCGCCGAGGCGCGCGGCGGCAAGGCCGTGGCGCGCGGCGGCGACGCCGCGGCCGTCGAGGCCCGCGCCGCCGGCAAGCTGTTCGCCGCCGGCGCCGAGGAGAGCCTGGAGCAGGTCGCGAAGCGCTCGGACGAGCTGGGCCTCGCGGCGCGTCGGGTCGACAACCCCAGCGAGCTGCTCCTGGAGACCCGCTTCGGCCAGCTCGTCGGCCGCGATCCCGACGCCCTGCGGACGTTCTCCGCGCTGAAGGCGACCGAGAAGCGCGTGGTCGTCGAGATGGGCGAGTCCGCCGCTCGGCTGGCGAGGCGCTACCCGCAAGACGCCGAGCGGATGGTCCGACAGCTCGGGCCCGAGGGGCTGACGGCCGTCCGCGCGTTCGGCGACGACGTGGCCGAGGTCATCGTCCGCGAGGGCCCCGAGACCCTGGGCGTCCTGCGCAAGACGGGACGGGGGGGCTGGGAGTTCATGACGACCCAGGTCCTCCCGCACAAGAAGAAGCTGGCCGCGGCGGGCGTCCTGGCGGCGTTCTACGCCAACCCGGACGCCTTCGTGGACGGCGCCGGCCGGGCCACCGAGTACGCCGTCCGCGAATTCGCCCGCGCCGGCGTGACGCTGGCGGGGGCCGTCGGCGGCGGGGTGGTGTCGGGCCTGGAGACGAGCATCGGCGAGGCGCTGGCCGCTCGCGGCATCGACTTCCCGGTCTTCCGCAAGCTCGGCGTGGTCGTCGCCGGGGTGGTCGCGTGCGGGGCGCTCTTGATCCTCCTGGGCTTCCCCCTCCGTACAATGCTGCGGCCGTTCACCGGCATGGCCCGGCTGTTCCGCCGGGCGACGACTCGACGGTCGGCCTGAAGCGGGCGACGGCGGCGGGTCGATGAGTAGGGGGATCGGCATTTCGGACTTCCGGGCACGGACGCCCGCGATCGTCGGCGGTTCCTGACAGGAGCGGGGACGGAGCGTGTCGAATCGACGCAACGCGCGACTGGACGCCCTGGAGGCCCGGCTGACCGGGCCCAAGAAAATCGCGCTCTTCGGGCATCGGAACGTGGGCAAGACGACGCTGCTGGCGATGTTCTACCGCCAGGCGGCGGGGGGGCTGGTGCCGGGCGTGCGCCTGGCGGCGGCCGACCCCCCCACGGCCGAGTACCTCGCCGAGAAGATCGCCGCGATCGAGTCCGGCGAGGCCACCGGCGGCACGCTCTCGGAGACCGAGCTACACCTGCGGCTCTATCACGGCCCGGCGCGGTTCGAGCTGATCGTCAAGGACTACCAGGGCGAGCACGTCACGCTGGGGAGCGACGAGCCGATTCAGGAGTTCTTCGCCGGCTGCGACGCCGTGTTCCTCTGCCTCGACCCCGAGGGCTCCGCCGACCCCGCGGAACGTCGACGCCGCCAGCAGGAGGTCGAGAACCTCCTGGAGCGGTACATCGAGAAGTCCGAGGACATCAGCACCGACCGACCCGTCGCCCTGCTGCTCATGAAGTTCGACCGAGTCCTCGCGCGCGAGGAGCGGGGGTCGGTGGCCGACGAGGCGTTCGTCGAGGACCTGGTCGACCGCCAGTACGGCATGACCCGCCACGCCCTCCGCCAGCACGCGCCCGACGGCGTCATCTTCGCCGTCAGCGCGTTCGGGCCGGGCGCCGACGGCAACCGGCCGCCGTCGGAGATCCGCCCGATGGGCCTGGAAGGGCCGCTGGGGTGGGTCGCCGAGCAGCTGGAGGTCCGCGACCGCTCGCAGATGGAGCTGCTGTGGAGCCTCGCGGCCGACGACCTGCCGCGGCTGCACCGCTGCCTGGCCGCCTACGAGAAGCGCTATCCGCGTTCGAACCGGACGTACGAGTTTCGTGATCGCCTGGCCCGGCTCGAACGCAAGAAGAAGCTGCGGCGGCTGGGGATCGTCGCGGCGAGCGTCGCGGCCCTGGCGGGGCTGACGCTCGGCTACGATCTGCTGGGCTACGCGCGGGCGACGGCCTTCGAGCGCGACGCGGGCAACACGGCGACGGCCGTGGCCGCGCGGTGGTCGGAGCTGCTGGCGAACCACCCGACGATGCCCTACATCCTGCCGAGGTTCGCTCGCGAGGCCGCCGACAAGAAGGCCGAATGGACCGTGAAGGCCAGCGGCGCGCAGGTGGCCGCCGGCTCGGTCGTCCCGGACCTGGAGGCCAAGCTGGAGGCCGCGCGGGCGCAGGCGCCGCGGCTCGCCCCGGCCATCCGCGAGGTCGAGAAGTCCCGCGAGCAGATCCGCCACGACGAGCGCTGGAAGGAAGTCTACTCCCAGGCGAACTCGCTGGAGGCGATCGACGAGCCCAGCAAGGGGTTGACCGCGCTGGACGGCTTCCTCCGCGAGTTCCCCGACTCGTCGAAGCGGCCCGAGGCGCTGAAGCTCGCCCAGGGCCTCAAGGCCGAGCTGGAGACCCGCCGCACGGCCGTCGAGCGCCGCGTCGTGGACGACCTGGCCCGCGCCGAGGCGCTGCCGAACGCCTCGCTCGCGGACCTGATCGAGCGCGCCCGGAAGTTCCTGGACGAGCACCCGGAGAGCCCGTATCGCCAGGAGGTGCGCGACCGCCTGGACGACTACCTCAAGCGGCTGGACGACCGCGACATCGCCCGCGCCCGCGAATTTTCGAAGCGACAGCCGACGAGCTTCGCCGCGCGGATCGACAAGTACCAGGAATACCTGAAGGCCCACCAGGCCGGCGGCCGCTACGTCAGCGAGGCGCTGGAGGCGAAGGACCGGATCCTCCGCGAGTGGGACGCTCACGCCTACCGCCAGGCCCACGACTACGCGGCTGCCCGCCCCGACGACGCGGCCGAGGTCGCGCGTCGCCTGCGCGACTACCTCCGCGACCACGCCGACGGCCGCTTCGCCGCGTCCGCCAGGGCGTACCTCGACTGGTGGGACAAGGTCTCGGTCCCCAACGGTTATCGCGTCACGCTGCGTCGAGGGACGGTGCCGGCGTCCGCCGGGAAGTACCTGTCCGGCGGCGGCCCGGACCTGGGGGTCACGCTGGAGGTCGCCGGCGCGACCTACGGCCCCTCGCCGGTCGTCGCCAACACCACGCGCCCCATCTGGGACTACACGTTCTCGCAGCCCGTCGTCTGGAAGTACGGCGACCCGATCACGATCCGCGTGATCGACTACGACTGGTCCGCCTCCGAGGTCGCCGTGCTGAACAGCCGCCAGGGCGACCCCCTGGCCATGCGCCTGCTCGACAACACGATCAAGCTCGCCAAGGGGGGCGGCGTCACCCTCACGTTCACGTCCGACTTCAACATGCCGACCCTCGCCAAGCCGGAGTAGCGCGGGCCTCCCCGACGCCGCGATCCGTCCCCCCGCCGCGCCTTGCCCCGGGCCCGGCGCGGTCGCATGATGGAATCGGGGCGTTTTCCCCGGGGCGGAGGTCCGATCGGGGGCCGGTCGTCGCCTATCTAGAGTGAGGACGGAGAGGGGCGTGGTTCATGGCCGAGGGGCCGATCGAGCTGCTGGCCAGGGCGCGCGCCGGCGAGGCGGAGGCGCTGGGCGAGCTGTGCGCGCTGTACCGCAACTACCTGCGCATGGTCGTCAGGACCGGGCTGGGCCCCCGGCTGCGTGAGCGGCTGGAGCTGTCCGACGTGGTCCAGGAGGCGCTGGTGGAGGTGGTGCGCCAGTTCCCCCAGTTCACCGGCCAGAACGAGGCGGCGCTGGTGGGCTGGCTGCGGCGGCTGGTCGGGCAGAAGCTGGCCGACCTGGGCCGGTACCACAGCCGGACCAAGCGCGCGGGCGGCGTGGCGCCGGTCCCGCTCGACGCCCCCTGGGAGGGGGGCGGGGGGGGCGGGGGCGACGCGGGGGAGGGGGGCGGCGGGCGGCTGCTCGACGTCCTGGCCCTCAGCCAGACCAGCCCCAGCGAGGTCGCCAGCCGCCGCGAGCTGATCGTCCTGCTGGCCGACGCCCTGGCCGGGCTGCCGGTGGCCGAGGCCGACGTCCTCTGGCTCTACCACGCCGAGGGGCTCTCGTTCGAGGCCATCGGCGAGCGGACGGGGGTCACGCGGAAATCGGCGCGCGGCGTCTGGGCGCGCGGCCTGAAGCGGCTGAAACGATCGCTGGAGGGGCCCCCGGGCGGGACCTTGAAGTATGACGACGGGCCGGCCGGCTGACGAGACTCCCGACGTCGCCCCCCTGGACGACGACGAGCGACTGGGCGAGGCGATCGAGGCCTACCTCGAGCTGGCCGAGCGCGGCGAGGCCCCACCCGCCGAGGAGTTCGCCGCCCGCTGCGGCGACATCGAGCCGGACGTCCTCGCGGCGCTGGAGGGGCTGGAGCTGGTCCACGGCCTGGTGGGGGGGGCGAGCGGCTCGTCCGGCGGGGGCGGCCCGGGGCGGAACCTGGAGTCGGGCCGCCGGATCGCCGGCTATCGGATCGTCCGCGAGCTGGGCCGCGGCGGCATGGGGACGGTGTACGAGGCGGTCCACGTCGGCCTCGACCGCCCGGTCGCGCTGAAGGTGCTGGGGACGCTCGCCGCGCCGGACTCCTCGGCCCGGCGCCGGTTCCTCAACGAGGCCCGCGTGGCGGCCGGGCTGCACCACACCCACATCGTCCCGGTGTTCGACGTCGGGCAGGTGGGCGGGCTCTGCTACTACGCCATGCAGCGCATCGAGGGGAGCGGCCTGGACCGGGTGATCCGGTGGCTGCGGTCCGAGCGGGGCGCCGGCGGCGGTCGGTCGTCCGCCGAGCTGGCCGCGCGCTGGGGCTCGTCGTCGCGATGGTTCTCCCGGGGGGCGTGGGGGCGGAGCCCCTCGCTCCTCTCCTGGCGGCGCTCCTGGTCGCGATCGGCGCCCTCCGCGACCGCGACGGGCGAGGACCCCACGCCGGCCTGGCCCGGGACCGGCGGCCGGGCGCTGCTGGCGTCGCCGCGGCTGGCGACCCGCGCGGCCGAGGACGCCGAGCCCCCGTTCGAGCCCCCGCGCGGCTCGTCCTACCATCGCTGGGCGGCGACCGTCGGCATGCAGGCGGCCGAGGCGCTGGCGCACGCGCATCAGCACGGGGTCATCCACCGCGACGTCAAGCCCTCGAACCTGCTGATCGACGCCGAGGGCTCCATCTGGGTCGCCGACTTCGGCCTGGCCCGTCGCCTGGCCGACCCCGGCCTGACCCACCACGACGGGATGATCGGCACCCCTCGCTACATGAGCCCGGAGCAGGGCCGCACCGGCGTCGTCGACGCCCGCACCGACGTCTACAGCCTGGGCGCGACCCTGTACGAGCTGCTGACCCTGCGCCCGCCGTTCGACGGCGAGACCGCCGCGGAGCTGCTCGACCAGATCGCCGGCCGCGAGCCGGTCGCCCCGCGCTCCATCGACCCGAGGATCCCGCGCGACCTGGAGACGATCGTCCTCAAGAGCCTGGCGAAGCGGCCCTCGGACCGCTACGCGACGGCCCGCGAGCAGGCCGACGACCTGGAGCGGTTCCTCAACCGCGAGCCGGTCAAGGCGCGGCGGATCAGCCCGATCGGCCGCGCCTGGCGGGTGATGCGGCGGCATCCGGGCATCAGCTCGGTCTCGGCCGCGGCGTGCGTCATCATCCTGGCCGTGGCGGGCTTCGCCTACCATCGCGTCGTCCGCGAGCGCGACGCCAAGGACGCGGCACTCCAGCTCAAGGCCGCGGCCCTGGTCCGCGCCGACGAGGCCCTCGCCCGGACCGAGGAGGCCGTGCGCGAGTCGGAGGGGGCGCGGCGGATGGAACTCTGGCGGCACGCCGAGCTGGTCCGCCGCACCGACGCCCCCGACCGTCGCGCCGCCGGGCTCGACCTCCTGAAGCGGGCTGCGGCGCTCCGGCCCGACGCGGAGACGAAGGCCAAACTTCGCGACGAGGCGGCCGAGTTCCTGGTCCTCCGCGACTTCGAGCCCCGGCTGGACCTGCCCACCGGCCCGACGCGCGACGTGGTGCTGGGCCAGGGGGGGACGCGGCTGGTCGCGCTGGCGGCCCGCGGGGAGGAATACGGCGGCGGCGAGGAGCTGGCCTCCTGGGATCTGGCCTCCGGCCGTCGCGGCGACGCCCTCTCCCTGACCCTCCCCCCCCGCGGCGACGACCGCGACGAGGGGACGGGCGGCGGTGGGCGGCGGGCGGGGGGGCGATCGGGCGACCGCCTGGCATCCTGCGGCGCGAGCCTGGCCGTCGTCCCCCGAGGCGGGGGCGCGATCCTGCTGGTCGACGCCTCGACCGGGATGCCGACGCGCGAGCTGAAGCCGACCGCGGGCCGCGTCGCCTCGGTCTTCGGCGAGCCGACCGGGAAGCGGCTGGCCGCGCTGGAGGTCGACGCCGAGCGCGCCGCGCCCGGGGATCGCGGCCGGGGCGAGTGCCGGCTGGTCCTCTGGGATCTGGAGCGGCCCGACGCCCCCCCCCGCGTGGCGAACCTGGGGGCCGAGGCCCGCCCCGCCTGGCCCCAGCCCAGCGTCGCCTTCGCCCCGGACGGCAAGTCGCTGGCCGTGGCGTTCCCGGACGAGACCACCATCCGCGTCATCGACGCCGAGGGCGGCCGCGAGTCCCGCTCGATCGAGGCGCCGGCCGACGTCCGCGCCCTGGCGATCGGGGCCGGCGGCAGGCTGGCGGCGGCCTCGCAGGGGACGATCCAGCTCTGGAACCTGGCGAGGCCGGACGCCAACGCGTTCGTCACCAGCATGTCGTCGCGGGGGGCCGTGTCGCGGCTCCAGTTCGACCCGACCGGCGCGCTGCTGGCGGCGACCACCTGGGGCGGGATGATGCAGCCGGCCGCGAAGGTGGAGCTGTGGGACGCCGCGTCGTTCCGCGTGGTCGCCGTCCTCCCCTGCGCCGACCCGGTCTCCGACGTGGCGTTCTCTGCCGACGGCCGGACGCTCGCGGCCGGCGGGGCGACGACCTCGATCTGGCGGATCCGCGAGCCCCGCGTCCGCGCGACGGCCGTGGGCCTGGCGGATCGGCCGTTCTCGGCCACGTTCCGCGGCGACGGCCTGCTGGCGGTGTCGGACTTCGCCGGCGACGTCTGGGCCTGGGACGCGACGTCCTCCCCCTCGGCCGGCGGCCGTCCCCCGTTCCGCGTGGCCTCGGCCTCGCCCCCCCCGCCCGATCCCGCCGGGCCGACGGGCGAGGAGGGCTCGCGTCCCGCGGCGTCGTCCGAGCCCGCGTCCGGCCGGCCCGCCGGCCGCGAGCCCGCCCGGTTCGTCTTCCCCCGACCGTCGGGCGCGGCGTTCACCCCGACCGGCGACCTGATCGTCCACGACGCCGACGGCCTGGAGATCCACCCCGCCGGGCTCGCCCCCGACGCCAGCCCCTCGCGCGTCGAACTCCCGCCGATGCCGCCGTGGTCCCAGGGGGGCTCCTGGCCGCTCCTCGCCCGCGACATCGACGACGGCGCGACGATGGCCCTCGCCCGCGGCCCCTCCGTTTATCTGTGGGACGCCGACCGCCCGGACGCGCCGACCCTCGTCGTCCCGCCGGACGACCATCGCGGCCCCGTCGGCCCCCCCGAGCCGAGGCCCGGCGAGGGGCGCCGCGGCCGTCGCGGCGGGCGCCCGGACGGGCCCCCCCCCGGCGGCGGCCCCCCGGAGCCCCCCCCGGCGGCCCGCGTCCTCCAGGTGGCGCTGGCGGGCGATCGGCTCTACCTCGTCGTGGGTTCCCCGTCGTCCGTCCGGGTGCGGGCCTGGGAGCTGTCGCGCTCGGCGGACGGCGTCCGGGCCGAATCGCGGGCCTGGGCCGACGACCCGCCGGACGGGGCCTACACGTTCGCGACGAGCCCGGACGGCTCGTTGCTGGCGGTGCTGGACCGCTCCGGCGTCGTCACGCTGTTCGACGCGGATCGGCTCGCGAGGGTCGGCCGCGTCGAGCCCGTCGCCGACGACCCGGAGACGCACGCGACCGCCCTGGCGTTCGCCCCCGACGGCCGCCTGGCCGTGGGCTCCCTGCCGGGGGCCGTCCGGCTCTGGGACGTCTCCCGCCCGGACGCCCCCCGGCCCTCGATCCGGCTCCCCTGGGAGGGCGGCGGCCCCGCGCCGGTGCTGGCGTTCGACCCCGACGGCCGCCGCCTGGCCGTCGGCGGCGGCGACTCCGTCATCGAGGCCTGGGACCTCGACGCCCTCGACGAGGAGCTGCGCGCCCTGGGCCTGGGCGACTGACCCGCGCCCGGGGATGAACCTCGCCGGCGCCCCGGGCGTCCGTCCTTCATTCGAAGCGAGCCGACGGGAGGGGGCCGTGAGCACGATCCAGCGACTGACCGACCGCAAGCTGCTCCGCCCGCCGCGATGGCTGCCGGGGAACGTCCAGTACGAGACGATCATGGGGAGCGTCGCCTATGGGGTGTCGTCGGACACCAGCGACGTGGACGTGTACGGCTGGGCCATCCCGCCGAAGGACGACGTCTTCCCCCACCTCCGAGGCGAGATCCCCGGCTTCGGCTCGCCCCGCAAGCGGTTCGAGGTCTTCCAGGAACACCACGTCGCCGACGACGACGCCCTGGGCGGGACCGGCCGGATGTACGACGTGACCATCTTCGGGATCGTCCGCTTCTTCGACCTGGCCATGCAAAACAATCCCAACGTGCTCGACTCGCTGTTCACGCCGATCAACTGCGTGCTGCACGCGACCCGCGTGGGCGGGATGGTCCGCGCGGAGCGCCGGGTGTTTTTGCACAAGGGGGCATGGGCGAAGTTCAAGGGATACGCGTACTCGCAACTTCACAAGATCGCCACGAAGCGCCCGGAGGGGAAGCGGGCCGAGATCGTGGCGGAGCACGGCTATGATGTGAAGTTCGCCTATCACGTCGTCCGGCTGATCGGCGAGGTCGAGCAGATCCTGACCGAGGGGGACATAGACCTCCAGCGCGACAACGAGCGGCTGAAGGCGATCCGCCGCGGCGAGTGGACCGAGGACCGGCTACGCTCGTGGTTCGACGAGAAGGAGAAGCAGCTCGAACGAGCCTGGGCCGAGAGCAAGCTCCCCGCCGGACCCGACGAGGCGAAGATCAAGGACTTGCTCATGCGATGCCTGGAGGAACACTACGGCCGCCTCGACGCCTGCGTGGTCGACCCCGACCGCGCCGTCGCCGCGCTGCGGGCCGTCCAGGCCGATCTGGACCGCGTGAGGGACCTGCTATGAGCGACGACGACGCCCGGAGGCGGCTGGAGGACGCGGCCGACGGCCACCCCTTCCCGCTCCTGTTCGCCACGATCAGCGGGGCGCACCTGTACGGGTTCACCTCGGCCGACTCGGATTACGACCTGCGCGGCTGCCACGTCCTGCCGGCCTCGCGCGTGATGGGCCTCGACCCGGGGCCGTGGACGATCGAGGTGGAGCGGTTGGAGGACGACGGCTTCGAACTCGACCTGGTGACGCACGACGCCCTCAAGTTCTTCCGGCTGATGCTCAAGAAGAAGGGCTACGTCCTGGAGCAACTGCACTCGCCGCTGGTCGTCCGGACGACGCCCGAGCACGAGGAGTTGAAGGCGATCGCGCGCGATTGCGTCACGCGGTTCCACCATCATCACTACCTGGGGTTCGCCGCGACCCAGTGGCGGCTGTTCGACCAGGAGAGCCCGCGACGGATCAAGCCGCTCCTCTACATCTATCGGGTGTTGCTGACGGGCATCCACCTGATGCGTACCGGCGAGGTCGAGGCCAACCTGCCCCGGCTGAACGAGTCGGCCCGGCTGTCGCATGTCGACGACCTGATCGCGCGGAAGGTCGCCGGCCGCGAGGGCGAGACGCTCGACGACGCCGACGCCTCGTTCCACCATCGCGAGTACGAACGCCTGCGCGCCGAGCTGGAAGCCGCCGGCGCGTCGAGCCGGCTCCCCGAGCAACCGACGGCCCGAGACGCGCTGGACGACTTCCTGCTGCGGCTGCGCCTGCGGGCGGTTTTATGAGCCGGAAGCATCGGCGGCCGCGGCCCGACGTCCCGGCCGGCTGGGAGCGGGTCTGCGCGATCTTCGGCAACCCCGCGCCGCCTCGTCACGTGTGGCAACGTCAATTCGACGGGCTCGACGCCGACCTGCGCCGGGTCGCGGCCATGCCGTTGGACCGGATCGAGCCCGGGGATCTCTGGTACTTCCTCCACGACCTCGCTTACGTCCCGCTCCAGCCCGAGGTCTTCGACTATCTCTTCCCCGCCTGCCTGATGTTCTGGCGTCGAACCCTTTTCGACGGCGTCCCCTGCACGCAAGGAGACGCCGATTTCGGCTGGTCGCTCCAGCACGGCGGCGCATTGGATACGATGATGGACGAGGAGCGCCGTGAGGACGTCCTCGTCTGGTTTCGCGACGTCATGCTCGAACGGATCGACGCCGAACGCGGGTTCGACGGGGTCGAGCCGTGCCACTGGCCGCTGCCGTGGGGGTGGATCGGCCGGCTGAACACCCTGGGCCATGTTGCGCCGGTCGTCGAGTCGATCTGGACCCGGTGGTGGCCGTTCGAGACGCCCGGGCGAGCCGTCGCGGCGGTCGAGTACGTCTCGGGATTGATATACTTCCCGTATGAGGACCCGTTGTTCGAGGAGCTGAGCCGACGGGGCGGGACGTTCCCCGTCGAACGCGTCGACTCGTCGGTCGACGGCCCCTGGATGGAACCGAACGCGGCCTTCCTGCGCTCGACCCTGAAGCCCGGTTGGGTCGAGGAGCGTCTTCGGGCCGCGGTCGGCCGACTGGCGGGCGAGCCCGAGGAGGAGAAGGCCCGCCGCGTGCTGGCAGACCTGGCGACGCGGCCGGACGTCCTGGCCATCGGCATCGAGGATCTGATCGAAGATCTCTGCGGTCGGGGGAGCCCCGAGGGCCGACTGCCGTGGCGTCGCTCCGGGATCTTCTGACGGATGAAGGGAAGGGGGGAGACGTGGCGGCGCGGACGAACGGGCCGGGTACCGGCCGAGCATTCCTGATCGAAGCCCGCTCGCGGCTCGACGACGTCGCCCAACTGGTCCGTCACTGCCTAGGGCAGCTCGACGAAGCCCAGATCTGGTGGCGGCCAGGAGAGGGGATGAACAGCATCGGCAACCTGGTGCTCCACCTGGCGGGCAACCTGCGCCAGCGGTTCGAGGTGAACGTCGCGGGCCGGGCCGACGTCCGCGACCGCTTCGGCGAGTTCACGCACCGCGAGGCGATCCCGAAGGGCGAGCTGTTGAGGCGCTTCGACGAATCGGTCGGCGCGGCCGACGCGCGGCTGGGCTCGCTCGCGCCCGAGGCGCTCGCGGAGGAGCGGTCGGTCCAGCGGGGCGGGGAGGACGTCCAGGCGACCGTGCTCAGCATCGTATTCCAGACGCTCATGCACCTGGCCGGCCACGCGCAGGAGATCGTCTACATGACACGGATGCAGCTCGGCGATCGTTACAGCTTCCGGACGCCGTCGCTCGTGCCGCCGGCGATGCGGCCGAACGGGTGAATCGCATCGAATTCGAGGGGACCGCATGGGAAGGGTCTACGACGGCATCGACGATCGGCTGGCGAATTTCATCGGGCGCCAGCACCTGTTCTTCGTGGCGACCGCGCCGACCGACCTGGACGGCCGGCTGAACATCTCGCCGAAGGGGCTCGACACGTTCCGCGTCCTGGGGTCGCATCGGGTGGCGTACCTCGACCTGACGGGTAGCGGCGTCGAGACGATCGCGCACCTGCGCGAGAACGGTCGGTTGGTCGTCATGTTCTGCTCGTTCGACGCCCGGCCGGTCGTCCTCCGGCTCCACGGTCGGGGCCGCGTGGTGGAGCCGGCGGACGCCGACTGGGCCGAGCTGTCGCCCCACTTCCCCGACCTCCCCGGCGCTCGCGCGGTGATCGTGCTGGACGTCGACCGCGTCTCCGACTCCTGCGGCCTCGGCGTGCCCATCTACGAGCACCGCGGCGACCGCTCGGGCCTGATCGACTTCGCCCACAAGAGCGGCCCCGACGGCATGGCCGACTACCGCCGCCGCAAGAACGCCGCCAGCATCGACGGCCTGCCGGGGCTGTCGCCGCCGGGCGGGTCGGCCCGGGGGTGAAGCGCCACGAAAGGGGGCGAGATCACCCGCGCCCGGGGTTGTGCCGCGGGCGTAGGCGGCCATATCCTCGATCGTCGCGCATGCGGGCAGCGGCCCGGTCGGGGGATGGTCGTATCATGAGGGGTGGATTCATGGCGGGGCTTCGGAAGGTCGTGATGTGGGCGGTCGTCGCGATGACGGCGGCGGGCGGGGCTTCGGCCTGCACGAACATCGTGGTGGGTCGGAAGGCGTCGCGGGACGGGTCGGTCATGGTGACGTACTCGTCCGACATCACGATCATGCCGCGTCTGTTGCGCATCCCCGGCGGCGAGCACAAGGAAGGGGAGACGGTCGAGGTCAAGGGGTGGGAGTCGGACGAGGTCCGGGGCCGCGTCCCGCAGGCGTCGCGGACGCATTCCGTGGTCGGGCTGATCAACGAGCATCAGGTCTCGATGGGCGAGACGACCACCGGCGGGCGTCGCGAGCTGCGCGACCGCAAGGGCCTGCTCGACTACGACGCGCTCATGATGCTGGTCCTCCAGCGCGCGAAGTCGGCGCGCGAGGCGATCGCGCTGGTCGATTCTCTCTGCCGCGAGCACGGCTACGGCAGCGGCGCCGAGACGTTCTCGATCGCCGACAAGGACGAGGCCTGGATCATGGAGTTGATCAACAAGGGCCCCGGCCAGAAGGGCATCGTCTGGGTTGCCGCCCGCGTGCCCGACGATTGCATCACGGCCCATGCGAACATGAGCCGGATCACCACGTTCCCGCTCGACGATCCCGAGAACTGGCTGTACGCCCCGGACGTGATCTCGTTCGCCGTGGAGAAGGGGTATTATGACCCGAGCCTCGGCAGGCCGTTCAGCTATCGCGACGCCTACCACCCCGACCACGGGCCGTCGGCCCGGCGCGCGTGCGCGGGGCGGGTGTGGAGCGTCTACCGTCGCGCCGCGCCCTCGGCCAACTTCTCCGACGCCTGGTTTCGCGGCGAGGAGGGCGCGGAGGACTACCCGCTGTTCATCAAGCCCGACGAGCCGCTCGCCGTCCGCGACGTCATGAACCTGATGCGCGACCACTACGAGGGGACGCCCTACGACATGACGAAGGGGATCGACGCCGGCGCGTTCGGCAGCCCGTTCCGCCTGCGCCCGCTGGTCTTCCACGTCGACGGCGAGGAATATATGTGGGAGCGTCCGATCTCGTCGCCGCACGCCGGGTTCACCGTCGTCCACCAGAGCCGCGCGAGCCTGCCGGACGCCGTGGGCGGCGTGACCTGGTTCACCCCGGACGACGCCTCGACGTCGTGCTTCACGCCGCTCTACTGCTCCATCGACGCCCTGCCGGCGCCGTACGTCGCGGGGGAGTACGGGAAGTTTTCCTGGGATTCCGCCTTCTGGATCATGAACCTGGTCTCCAACCTGGCCTATGACCGCTGGTCCCACGTCTTCCCGGATGTTCAGGCCGCGCAAGCGAGGCGGGAGGAGGCCATCCTCAAGATGCAGCCGGTCGTCGAGGAATCCGCCGCGAAGCTCGCCGCGACCGACCCGGCGCTCGCGCGGTCGTTCCTGACCTCGTTCAGCGTCTCCACCGCCGAGGGGGTCTTCCGCGACTGGCGTGGCCTGGCCGAGACGATCCTGACGAGGCACCTCGACGGCTACGTCAAGGACTCCGACGGCGAGGCCCAAGAGACCGGCTACCCCGAGAAATGGCTCCGCGAGGTCGTCAAGTCCCGCCCCGGCCAGTTCACCGTCCCGGCCAGGATCGGGCTGACGGACTACTGAACGAGGCCGTTGGATGAATCAGAAGGGCGCGAGCCGCCGGAATCCGTGGGCCAGGACGACGGGGTAGAGGGCCAGGTTGCGGCCCATCGCCGCGGCGGCCGAGTAGCGCGGCGGATCGGCGGGCGCGCCATCGTCGGCGGCCCGCAGCGACCGCGCGAGGCCCTTCAGATGGCCGGGGCCGAAGGGGCCGTCGTGGATGCGGCCGATCAGTTCGGTCGGCAGCCAGGCGGCCCCGGAGCGCGCGCCCGACCACGCTCCGACGATCGCGGCGATGCTGTCGGTGTCGCCCCCCGCGGAGATCGTCTCCGTTAGCGCTCGCATCGGGTCGTCGCCGAAGCGGGCGAACGCGAAGCTCGCGAACGCCAGCGTGTGGACGACGAAGCCCGACGTCCCGCACGCCCCCGCGGCGTCGAGCGTGGCGTGATCCGAGGCCGCCATCGCCAGCCCCTCGTCGATCGCGCGACCGAGTTGCGCGTCCTCGACCACGCCGCGCGCCTCCCTCAGCAAATCCGGCGCGGGCCGGGCTAGCCCCGGTCGCGCCGCCAGGGCGGCGACCTCGGCGACGAAGACGGCCCCCTCGACGGCCCTCGGGTCGCGGTGCGTCACCTCGGCCAGCGCCCTCGCGAAGGCGCGGCGCTCGTCGGGCCGGTCGCGATGGAACACGCCGACGATCGCCGAGCGCATCGCCGCCCCGTTGCCGGCCGACATCACCCCCGAGGGGGAGACCCCCGCGGCGATGCGCAGGCACGCCTTCACCGTCGCCAGGCCGACGCCCCAGGGGAGGCGGCAGAACCAGCCGAGCAGCGCCCGGCGGAAGTCGCGGACGCATGCCTCCACGTCGCGCGGATGCCGCGCCAGGCTCTGCGCCATCAGCGCCGATTGCTCCGTGTCGTCCGAGACGAACCCCGCCCGTCCCAGCAGGCGGAAGCGGTCGACCGGCCCGAACCGTCGCGCGATGGCCCGCGCCGACATCCCCTCGCACGGCAGCCCCAGCGCGTCTCCCAGGGCCGTGCCCAGCAACGTCGCCTCCAGTCGGTCGTCCGGCCCGTCCACGGCTTCGCCTCCCCAGCCCATGCCTATCCGCACAGTCCTACGACATTTGACGGAGAGCGTGACGCGGACGGCCGCTGGAAATTGTTGGAACCTTGTCTTACGATCGTGCCGAGGGCGACGTTCCGCCGCACGATGGACAAGGAGACTGCCATGCCTTCGCGACGTGATTTCCTGGGGACGGTCGGGGTCGGTTCGATGGGGTTCGCCGCGATGGGGCGGTCGGCGCGGGCGCAGCAGGCGCCGGGGGCGGAGATCCTGGGGGCGGAGGGGGTCCGGACGACGGCGAAGTCGGACAAGGTGTGGCGGCCGATCTCGGACCGGAAGATCCGGGTCGGGATCATCGGCTACGGCGTCTGCAAGTTCGGCGCGGCGTTCGGCTTCCAGGACCATCCCAACGTCACCGTCGCGGCCGTCAGCGACCTGTTCCCGGATCGCTGCGCCGAGCTGGCCCAGGTCTGCCGCTGCGAGAAGACGTATCCGTCGCTCGAGGAGCTGGTCAAGGACGACTCCATCGAGGCCGTCTTCATCGCGACCGACGCCCCCAGCCACGCCAAGCACGCCGTGACGGCGCTGAAGCACGGCAAGCACGTCGCCTCGGCGGTGCCGGCGGTGTTCGGGTCGATCGACGAGGCGCACGAGCTGTACGACGCGGTGAAGTCGAGCGGCCTGACGTACATGATGTTCGAGACGTCGGCCTTCCACGACGAGCTGCACGCCATGCGCGAGGCGTACAAGGCCGGCGCCTTCGGCAAGCTCGTCTACAGCGAGGGAGAGTACTACCACCACAGCGTCGAGCAGATCCCGTCGTACCGCGACTGGCGGGTCGGCCTGCCGCCGATGTGGTACCCCACGCACGCCACGGCGTACTACGTCTCGGTGACGGGATTGCCGTATGTCGACGTGACATGCATGGCGATGCCCAGCATCATCGACAAGTTCCAGCCCGGGAGCAACCGCTACGACAACCCCTTCGGCACGGAGGTCGCGCTGTTCCGCACGGCCGAGGGGGGGATGTCGCGCATGGCCGTGAGCTGGGACACCCACGTCCCCGGCAGCGAGACCGGCCGCGTCTACGGCCAGCGCGGGTACATGATCGGGAACAACTACCACGGCGACGAGAAGAACCTCCCCGACCTCACTCGCCCCGCGCTCCCGAAGGAGGTGGCCGCGGGGGGGCACGGCGGCTCGCACGGCCACTTGACCAACGAGTTCATCTCCGCCATCCTGGAGAAGCGCAAGCCGCTGGTGGACGTGGCCTCGGCCCTCAACATGACCGTCCCC
This sequence comes from Paludisphaera sp., assembly GCF_037189885.1. Classification (NCBI taxonomy): domain Bacteria; kingdom Pseudomonadati; phylum Planctomycetota; class Planctomycetia; order Isosphaerales; family Isosphaeraceae; genus Paludisphaera; species Paludisphaera sp. The sequence goes on along the minus strand of NZ_JBBCIR010000094.1, from coordinate 20,521 downwards.
GGCGTGATCGCCCACCAGTCCGCCCTCAAGGACGGCGAGACCATGAAGGTCCCCCAGTTCGCCTGACGCGACGCGAAGGGGGGCCGGCCCCACCCCGGAAGCTCGGCCCCCCCATGACACTCCGCGCGGCGCTGTTCGACCTCGACGGGACGCTCCTCGACACGCTGGAAGACATCGGCCGATCGGCCAACGAATCCCTGCGCGAGGGGGGCTTCCCGCCACATCCCGTCGACGCGTATCGCCATTTCATCGGCGAGGGCGTGGCCGTCCTGTTCCAACGCGCCTTGCCGCGTGAGGCTTCCGAGGATCCGGAGACCGTCGCGCGTTGCGTCGCCGCGTTCGGCCGGATCTACGACGCCGGCTGGGACGTCGCCACGCGGCTGTATCCGGGGGTCGCCGACCTGCTGGACGCCCTGCGGGCGCGGTCGATCCCGATGGGCGTGCTTTCGAACAAGCCCGATGTGTTCACGCGGAAATGCGTCGATCGATTCCTGTCGGCGTGGCCGCTGTCGCCGGCGTTCGGCCATCGCGAGGGCGTGCCGCGCAAGCCCGACCCGGCCGGGGCGATCGAGGCCGCGGCGGCCATGGGGGTCGCGCCCGCGGAGGTCCTGTACCTCGGCGACACGTCGGTCGACATGCTCACCGCGACCCGCGCGGGGATGTTCCCCGTCGGGGCCGCGTGGGGCTTCCGGAGCGTGGAAGAGCTGCAAGCCCACGGCGCGCGGGCGATCGCCCACCGCCCGGCGGACGTCCTCGCCCTGCTCGAAGCCCGTGTGTCATGACGGCACCGCCACCGACTGCGCGGCGCTCTCCTTGATCATGGTCTCCACCCAGGCCTGCTGACGCTGGTTCTGCCCGCGCAAGTCCAGGCAAAGCTCGTGCAGCGGCTCGTCCCGAAGCTCCCGGGCGGCGTCGTCCACGACCTTCGTCGCCACGTGGGCGTCCGCCGCCAGGATGTAGAGCGCGTGGAGATCCCGGAGCAGGCCGAAGCCCCCGGCGCGCGGCTCCGGGAAGAGGACGCGCCGCAGCTCGCGCGGCTCGGGCTCGGGCCGCTCGCCGTACTTGTCGAGGAAGGGCCCCAGCGATTCGACCGCCCCGCGCGAGAATTCGCCGATCAGCTTCGAGCCCTCGCGGATCTCGGCCTCCTGCCCGTGTTGCGAGGAGAGGTAGTCGCAGGCCGCGGCGAATTCCTCGTGAGCGTCCCTCAGCAGGCCGAGATAGTCGGGGAGGTGGCTCCTCGGCTCGGGGTGGGTGCCCCCCGTCACCAGGTCGGCGAGTTCCGAGACCCGTTCCGCCGCGTGAGACGCCGCGCCGACGACCTTCGCGACGATCGACTCCCCGACGGCCCTGGCGACCTTCACCGCCGCGTGCTTGAAGTTGGGCTGCTTGCTGACGACGTCCCAGGTCGTTATCGTCAGCTCGTTGGCCGCGTGAGGATGGTCGCCGGGCCCGTATCGATCGGACTCGGGGTCGTCCCAGTAGCCGTAATGGAACGGCATGAAGACGTGCCCGGGGAGGATGTCCCCGATCCGGGCCTTCGCCCGCGCCGAGGCCCGGCGCGACGTGATCTCCACCATGTCCCCCTCGGCGATCCCCAGGCGCTCGGCGTCCTCCTCGTGGATCTGCACCGTCGCCTCGGGCGCTGCGCCTTGCAGCTCGGGGACCCTCCCGGTCTTCGTCCGGGTATGGAAATGGTGGACGATCCGGCCGGTGGTCAGGACGAACGGGTAGTCCTCGTCCGGCTCCTCGTGCGTGGGGAAGTGCTCGGCCGCCTTGAGCCAGGCCCGGCCCGCGGGGTCGTTCGCCTTGTAGTCGACCGGGTCGACGTGGCCCCCGGTCTCCAGGTCGTGGCCGAAGTCGCCGCAGTCGTCGAAGCCGGTCGGGAAATGGAAGTCGTCGTAGAGGCGTTCCTTGCCCTCGGGGTGCCGCTCGTTGCACGGCCACTGGATGCCGGGGCTGGCGTCCAGCTTGGCGTAGCTCAGGCCGGTATAGTCGCACGGCATCCCCCTGGAGCACGCCTTCCACGCCTCGAAGGCACCCTCGGGGTCGGACCATTTCAGGAGCGGCGCGCCGTCCTTGTCGCGGAAGTCCATCCGGCGGGCGAAGTCGAGGAAGATGTCCATGTCGGGCCTGGCCTCGCCGGGGGGCTCGACCGCCTTGCGGGAGATGTGGACCGTGCGCTCGTAGTTGGTGAACGTCCCGGTCTTCTCGCCCCAGAGGGCCGCCGGCAGGGCGACGTCGGCCAGCATGGCCGTCTCGGTGAGGAAGGCGTCCTGGACGACGACGAACAGCCGCTCCTGCTCCAGGGCGCGCCGGACTCGGTGCAACTCCGGCAGCGAGACGGCGGGGTTGGTCCCGACGATCCAGAGGAACCTGATCGACCCTTCCTCGGCCAGCCGGAAGATCTGCATGGCGTGGGTCGGGGGGCCCCAGGCGGGGATGGTGCTGGGCTCGACGTTCCAGATTCGGGCGAGGTCCGCGACGTGTTCGGGATTCTGCCAGTTGCGGAAGCCCGGGAAGTCGCCGTCGCAGCCGGTCTCGCGGGTGTTCTGGGCGGTCGGCTGGCCGTTGGACTGGATCACCCCGCAGCCCGGCTTGCCGATCATGCCGCGGATCAGCACGAGGTTGTTCACCTGGCAGGCGGCGGCGGTCGCCTCGTTGGCCTGGTAGAACCCCTGGAGCACGGTGCAGACCAGCCGATCCGCCGAGCCGAGGACCGTCGCCGCCTCGCGCAGGCGGTCGGGCGGGATCCCCGTGATCGACTCCACCCGATCGGGGGGATACTTCGCGACGACGTCCCGCAGCCGCTCGAATCCCACGGTGTGATCCCGGATGAAGTCGGCGTCGACGCGGCCGTCGGCGATGATCAGGTTCAGCAGGCCGTTCATCAGGGCCACGTTCGTCCCGGCGCGCGGGGCGAGGTGGACGTCGGCCTCCTTCGCCGTGTCGGTCCGCCTCGGGTCGACCACGACGAGCTTCGGCGGGTTCGGCCCGCGTCGGCGGTCGAGGATGCGCATCCAGGCGACGGTCTGCGTGGCCGCGACGTTGTGCCCGAAGTGGGCGATGCAGTCGGCGACGTCGTAGTCGGTCACGCTGGCCGGGTTGCCGTCGTTGCCGAAGCTCTCGCGGAGCGCGAACGAGGCCGTCGCGGTGCAGAGCCGCGTGTTGCCGTCGAGGTGCTTGGTCCCCAGGCCGCCGTGGGCCACCACGCTCAGCGTGTAGTAGTCCTCGATGAAGAGCTGGCCCGAGTTGTAGAAGCCCAGCGCGCCGGAGGTGTATTTCTCGCGCGCCTCCCGGCAGCGGGCGACGACCCGGCCCATCGCCTCGTCCCACGACGCATCGCGGAGCGGCCCGCCCGGCTTAGCCCCCTCGCGGACGAGGGGGTGCGTCAGGCGGTCCTCGGCGGCGTTGGCCCGCCACCCGTTCAGCCCCTTCGGCCTGAGGCGGCCCCGGCTGACCCGGTCGTCGGCCCGGCCGCGGACGCCGACGATCCGCCCGTCCTTCACGCCGAGGTCCATGCCGCATCCGTTCGTGCAGAGCACGCAGCACGACCGGACCCAGCGGTCGGGCTCCTCGTCGATCCGCTGGTCGACTCGCGCCGGCCACCGACCCTCGCCCTCGTACGGGGTGCGAGGCCCCCAGACGTCCTGGATGCTGTCGCGCGTCCGCATCTCTTGCCCTCCGGGGAACGACGGCCGCCGACGGGGCTCGGAAGGGCGACGCCGGGCGCGTGGTCAGGCGTCCCCGGCGGCGCCCCCGAACGGCGGACTTTGGGCCAGCGAGTTGGGGGCGTTCAGGTTCGCCCCGGGGTCCACGCCCACCCCCAGGCGGTCGACAAGCTCGCCGCCGAGCCAGGCGGTGACGCCCCCGATGAGGAAGCCGACCACAGAGAGCAGCAGGGCGAGATCCGGCGGGCTCGCGGGCGACTCCCGGCGGAAGAACCAGCTAGCCCCGAAGAAATCCAGCACGCCGAAGGCGTTCCCCAAACCATGCCATAGGCCGATGGCCTTCGCGTGCGTCCCTGCGTGGATGGCGAACCAGTCGTTCCAGCCCGGGACGGCCGCCGCCAGCCCGCCGATCAGGCCCGAGACGATCATCCAGTACGCGATCTCCGCCCAGCGCTCGTGGCGACCTCCGAAGTCATAGATGCCGTCGAACACCACCGAGGTGACGAGCAACCCAAGCGGGAAGACGATCAGCATCTGGTGCGGCGGGTGGCCGAGGAACTTCCCGCGGATTTCCATCATGGCGGGGGCTCCGAAACAATGGGCGTGGGCCAAGCGTCCCGGCGCGGGGGGGGGCCGAGGGGCGGCGTATCCCGGGTGTCGCATGCAGGAATAATGCCGTGGCTCGCGCGTGACGCCGGGCGACGGGCCGGTCGCGGGCACGGCGGTTGCGGAAGGGGGGAGCGTCGGATCGTACATCCACGGAACATAGCCCCCCGGAGCCAAGCCATGCCGCGCTATGAGGGCGTCCTCCTCGACGTCGACGGGACCCTGGTGGACAGCAACGACGCGCACGCCGAGGCGTGGATCCGCGCCCTGCGCGGGCAGGGGATCGAGGTCTCCTACGAGGAGGTCCGCTCGCGGATCGGCAAGGGGGGGGACAAGATGTTCCGGGAGGTGGCCGGCATCGACGATGACGCCGACCCGAGGGCGAAGGCCGTCGACCAGGACCGCGCCCGGCTGTTCCTGGAGGAGTTCGTCCCCGGCCTGAAGGGCATCGAAGGGGCGCGCGGGTTGGTGGAGCGCATGAAGGCCGACGGCCTCAAGGTGGTCGCCGCCAGCTCGGCGAAGCGGGATGAGCTGGAGAAGCTCCTGAAGATCGCGGGCGTCGAGGGCATGATCGAGGAGGCGACGTCGTCGGACGACGCCGAGGAGTCCAAGCCCGACCCGCACATCGTCACGGCGGCGCTGGAGAAGGCGGGGCTCGCCCCGGACCGCGCGGTGATGATCGGCGACACGCCCTACGACGTCGAGGCGGCCGGTCGGGCGGGCGTGGCCGTGATCGCCGTCCGCTCCGGCGGCTGGGACGACGAGGGCCTGAAAGGGGCGATCGCCGTCTATGACGACGTCGCCGACCTGCTGGCGAATTACGACGAATCGCCGCTAGGCCGCAGGGCGTACGAGGGGTGACGCGGAGCGGCCGGCCCGGCGGGGCGATGGGGTTGTGGTGGCGGATGAAGGGGTCGTGGCCGGCCGCGTCGACCGGCCGAGCCCCCCTTCATCCCGAGGCCGCTCACTCCCGGAGCAACTCGCGGATCGCCCCCATGAGGACGTCTTCGACGTTCGGGGCGACGAGCGAGACGTGGCGGCCGGTCTCGTAGCCCCCCTGGGGGTAGGCGGACTCGACGCCGATGTAGCCGGGGCCGTACTCGCCGTAGGCGGCCATGGCGACGAACAGGTCGGCCCGGAGCTTCTGGGCGGCCAGCTGGTACTCGACGAACAGCTCGCCGGGCATGAACAGGACGCGCGACCGGCCGAGCTTCAGGGCGGAGACGTCGATCCGGTCGCCGGCCTTGCAGCGTCGGACCCAGGCCAGCTGGCGCGCGGCGTTGCCGCGCTGGCGGACGGGGGCGGCTTCGTCGTCGAGCGTCGCGGCGAGCGCCTTCTCGTCCAGCTCGGGGTCGACGGGGAGGGCGACCTTGACCGTCTCCCAGCCGAGGTCGGCCGACGTGATGGGCGTCTTCTCGGTCGCGGCCCATGCCCGGTCCATCCCGGCCTTGACGCGATCGGCGAGGATCTGGCGGTTCTCGGGCGAGCCGTCGTTGTACTTGCCGGCCGTGATGTTGCCGCCGGCGCCGTCGAGGTGGGCGTGGAAGATCCCGGTCGCCTCCTGGCGCTGGTCGCGGGCGATGCCGGGGAAATCCGGGTTGGCCAGCCCCGTGCGGTAGTAGCTCTGCGGGTGCGTGGCGTAGAAGGTCAGGATGGCGACGGGGGTCTCGCCGTCCCAGAAGCTGATCATCTTCAGGGCGGGGTCGATGACCCCTTCGGGCTTGTCGCGGATCTTGGGATCCGTCGTCGCCGAGTAGCGGACGTGCTCGACCTTCGTGCCGGTGGCGTCCAGCACGCGGCGGTTCGACGCGACCTTCTCGACGATCCCCTCGCCGAGCCCCAGGCGCGTGACCGGCCTGGCGGAGGCGAGGGCCTCCCTCGCGGCGGCGGCGGTCCGGACGATCAGGTCGCGGGCGAACGGGGCGTCGAAGAACTCGGTGGCGATGCCACGCTCGGCCAGGAGCGCGTCGGCCGAGAAGTCCATCGCCGGGGCGTCGTGCTGGTGCAGCGCGTGGACCTGGACCCGCTCGGGGGTCGTGCCGACGGCCTCCGCCACCGCCTCGCGGAACTCGCGATGGGCGTCGTTGGCGACGCCGATCCAGTCGAGCGCGACGAGCACGATCGGGGAGTCGTCGCCGACGACGACCACGCCCTTGCAGCTCAGGGGGTGGGCGACGCCCTTCGTCGGGTCGTAGGCCATCGGGCTGCCGACGGGGGGGGAGGCGTCGACCGCGAAGGTCCCGACCTTGAGCGGCGGGGCGGCCGTCGCGACGGCCGGGGCGAGCAGCAGGGCGAGGGACGCGAGGAAGAATCTTCGGATCATGATCGGGCCTTCCGCTTTTCCTACCATCACGCACCGCGGGAACATGCGAACGATCTTCCCCCCTGGTGGGGGAAGACAGACCGCGCAGCGGTCAGATGAGGGGGAGCTCGCCCGCGAAGCGCCGGAGTCCGGAACATCGGCCCAGGCCGGCGGCCGTGGGGAAGGCCCCGCAATCCGCGACGGTCATCCTGCTCGCCCCCCCTCATCCGGCCCTTCGGGCCACCTTCCCCCACCAGGGGGGAAGGACGTTGTGATGGACGACCCTGATGGCCGTACACTCTCGATGTCAGGACGTCAGGATTTCCTTGACGACGCGGGCCTCGCGGCCGTCGATCAGGTGATGCGTCCGGCCGCCGGCCTGGAAGGCGAGGCGCTGGTGGTCCAGGCCGAAGAGGTGCAGCACGGTGGCCTGGAAGTCGTTCGGCGTGACGACGTTTTCGACGGCGCGGTGGCCGACCTCGTCGGTGGCGCCGAAGGTCATGCCCGGCTTGACGCCGGCGCCGGCCATCCAGATCGTGAAGCCCTGGCCGTTGTGGTCGCGGCCGGCGGCGTCGTTCAGCTCCCCCTCGACGACCGGCAGGCGGCCGATCTCGCCGCCCCAGTGGACGAGCGTCGTGTCGAGCAGCCCGCGCTGCTTCAGGTCCTTCACCAGCGCGGCGGAGGGCTTGTCGGTGCGGCGGCAGATGGCCGGGAGGGTCGTCTTGATGCTGCCGTGGTTGTCCCAGGGCTGGTCGCCGAGGAAGATCTGCACGAACCGGACGCCGCGCTCGACCAGCCGGCGGGCGATGAGGCAGCGGGTGCCGTAGTCGCGGGTGGCGTCCTCGTTCAGGCCGTACATCTCGCGGATGTACTCGGGCTCGCGGGAGACGTCGAGCGCCTCCTTGGCGGCGGTCTGCATCCGCGCCGCCAGCTCGAACGACTGAATCCGCGACTCCAGCTCGGCCTCGCCGGGGTGTCGCTCCAGGTGGACGCGGTTCAGTCGGTCGAGGAACGCCAGGTTCCGCTCCTGCGCCGGCCCCTGGAGGCCGGGGGGGGCGTCCAGGTTGAGGATGCGGGGCTCCTTCGGGCGGAGGACGGTCCCCTGGTAGAGCGGGGGCATGAAGCCGCTGGACCAGTTCAGGGGGCCGTCGACCGGGGGGCCGCCGGGGTCGGAGAGGACCATGTAGGCGGGCAGCTCGCGCGACTCGCTCCCCAGGCCGTAGACCAGCCAGCTCCCCAGCGTCGGCCGCCCGGTCTGCGCCGGGATGCCGCCGTGAAAATACCGGATGGAGACCTCGTGGCCGTTATGGCCGGTGTGGGCCGACCGGATGACGCACAGGTCGTCCACGCAGGTCGCGATCTCGGGGAGCAGCTCCGAGACGTCGGCGCCGCACTCGCCGTGCTTGCGGAACTTCCAGGGGCTGCCGAACAGCTTCTTGCTCGCGCGGTTGACGAAGCTGAAGCCGACCTCGCCCTCGTAGTCGGTCCCGTGCTTGCGCGATAGCTCCGGCTTGGGGTCGAACAGGTCGACGTGCGACGGGCCGCCGTGCATGAACAGCGAGATCATCGCGTTCGCGCGGGGGGCGAAGTGGGGCGGGCGGGCCTCCAGCGTGAGCGGGAGGTTGTCCGGCGCCACGTTGCCGGGGCTGGCGAGCAGCTTCTCGTCGCGCAGGAGGCTCGCCAGCGCGACGGCCCCCACGCCGAAGGCCGTGTTCGCCAGGAACGATCGCCGGGACGTGTCGAGAGGATTAATCGACATACAAGAACTCGTTCGAGTTGAAGAGTTGCTGGCACAGGTCGGCGAGGGCCGCCCGGTCGCGCTCCTTGGCGTCCGGAACCCGCTCCAGCTCGGCGCGCCGGGCCGCGACGAACTCGCGGGCCGCGGCGGCCTCCTCGGGGGTGGGGGCGCGGAGGTAGGCCGCCCGCCAGGCGGCGGCGACGCGGGCGTCGAGGGCCTCGGGCGAGTCCCCGGGGGCCTCGGCGAGCGCCCGGGCGGCCAGCGCCTCGGCGTGCTTGAGGACGAAGTCCCCGTTCATGAGCATGAGCGCCTGCGGGGCCGAGGTGGCCTCGGCCCGGCGCTCGCAGTTGACGGCCATGACGGGCGCGTCGAAGGTCGTCAGGAAGGACATCGGCCGCGAGCGGCGGGCCTGGAGGTAGACGCTGCGGCGGGGGGCGCCGTCCTTCGCGTCGACCAGGCCGAAGCCGTCCTCGACGGCCTCGACCGCCGGGCCGAACGGCGTGAGGTCGAGCCGGCCGGCGACCGCCAGGACGGCGTCGCGGAGCGACTCGGCGTCGAGCCGGCGGAGCGGGAAGCGGCTCAGCAGCGCGGCGTCGGGGTCGACCTCGCCGCCGTGGGAGTCGCGATGCGACGCCTGGCGATACGCCGTGGAGGTCATGACGGCGCGGTGGAACGCCTTGAGGCTCCAGCCCGATTCGACGAAGGAGCAGGCCAGCCAGTCGAGCAACTCTGGGTGGGTCGGCGGCGCGCCGAGGTTGCCGAAGTCGCCGGGGGTCTCGACGATCCCGCGGCCGAAGTGGTGCATCCAGAACCGATTCACCAGCGCCCGCGCCACGAGCGGGTGGCGGCCGTCGGTCAGGTGGCGGGCGAAGGCCAGCCGGCGGCCGGAGCTGGGGGCGTCGGCCGGGGCGTCGACCACGTCGTGTCGCTCTCCCTCCGGCGCGGCGATGGTCAGGTCGCCGGGCGTCACGGGCTTCGTGGGCTGGCGGTAGTCGCCGCGGTGGAAAATCCTCGTCTCGGGCCGGACGCCGGGGGCCTCGTCGAGCACGGCGACGAAGTCCTCGACGGGCTTCTCGGCCCGCTTGGCGGCGACCTCCGCGTTGTCCTTCTTCAGCTCCTCGGCCGCCTTGGCGTTGTACTGGTAAAGGACGCCCGGGGTGATGTTGAGGCTGGGGTTGTTCGCCACGAGCGTCTTCTGCTCGTCGGTCCGCTTGTCGGCCGGGGCGGCGAACGCCTCGCGGAGCTGGGTCCGCAGCGGCTCGGGGTGCTTGTTCAGCTCGACTTCCAGCGCCTCGGCGATGAACTTCCGCGTCTTCTCGCCGACGGCCTTCTGGAGCACCGCCGCCTCGGCGTCGACGGCCGCGGCCTTCTCGCGGTCGGCGTCGGTGTACAGCGACACCAGCCGGGCGGGGGGCTTGCGCCAGTTGGCGGTGTCGAGGGCCGGCTCGATCACCGCGCGGAGGCGGAAATAGTCCTCGTGCAGGATCGGATCGTAGCGGTGGTCGTGGCACTGGGCGCAGGCGATTGTCAGCCCGTAGAGCGCCGAGCCGACGACCTTGACCGCGTCGGCGACGACCTGGTTGGAGGCGAGGGGGACGTCGCCGCCGCTGGTCGTGCCGTCGGGGACCATGCGGAGGAACCCGGTGGCGGCCAGGGTCTCGGCCTCCTCCGGCGAGACGCCGTCGGAGCGGTCGACCAGCTCGTCGCCGGCCAGCTGCTCGACGATGAAGCGGTCGAACGGCTTGTCGTCGTTCATCGCCCGGATGACGTAGTCGCGATACTTGTAGGCGTAGGGGCGGGGGGTGTCGGCCGATCCGTCGCCGTCGGAGTCGGCGTAGCCGGCGACGTCCAGCCAGTGCCGGCCCCAGCGCTCGCCGTATCGAGGGCTGGCGAGCAGGCGGTCGATGAGCTGTTCGTAGGCGTCCTCGGCGGGGTCGGCGACGAACGCCTCGACCTCCTCGGGGGTCGGCGGCAGGCCGGTCAGGTCGAAGCTGGCGCGGCGGATCAGCGCGCGGCGGTCGGCGTCGGGGGAGAACTCCAGGCCGTGCTCGCGGAGTTTGGCGGCGAGGAAGGCGTCGATCGGCGATCGGACGCGCCCGCCCTGGCCCTCGACGGCCGGCGGGGTGGGCTTCTCCAGCGGCTGGTAGGCCCAGTGGGCGCGGTCTTCCTGGGTGATGGGGAGGCCGGGGGGGAGCGATTCGGGCTCGGGCCGGACCGTGGGCGCGCCGGCGGCGATCCAGCGCTCGATCACGGCGATCTGGTCGGCCGGGACCTTCTTCTCGCCCGGCGGCATCTCGCCGTCCTGCATCCGCATGAGGAGGTAGCTATCGTCGGGGTCGCCGGGCGTCAGCGCGGGGCCGCTCGAGCCGCCGGCCTCGGCGAAGCGTCTCAGCCGCAGGTCGAGCTTCCCCTTGGTGTCCTCGCCGCCGTGGCAGTCCATGCAGTACGCCCGCAGGATCGGCCGGACGTCCTTCTCGAACGTGGGCGGATCCTCGGCGAGCGCCGCGCGCGACGACGCGACGACGATCAACAGCGCGACGAACGACCTTCCGGACCGCGGCATGGGCATCCCTCCTCGGGCCGTCGACGGTGGCACGGCGGCCTCGTTGGATTATTGTTCAACGGGACGTGGGATGCAAGGGCGGGGCCGGGGGGGCGGCGCGGGCGCGCCGGCCCCCCGGTGGGGTGGCGGGGTCAGCCGGCGCCGCCGGCCGCGGCGCCGGAGCGGGGCTTCTTGACGGCGGCGCGGGCGTAGTCGCGGTTCAGCCGGGCGATGAAGCCCATGCTGATCTCCTTCGGGCAGACCGCCTCGCATTCGCCGTGGTTGGTGCAGGAGCCGAAGCCCTCGGCGTCGGCCCGGTCGAGCATCGCCAGCGAGCGCCTGTCCCTCTCGGGGACGCCCTGGGGGAGCAGGTTGAGGTGCTCGGCCTTGGCGGAGACGAACAGCATGGCCGAGGCGTTGGGGCAGGCGGCCACGCAGGCGCCGCAGCCGATGCAGGCGGCGGCGTCCATGGCCAGGTCCGCGTCGTGCTTCGGCACGGGGAGGCCGTTGGCCTCCGGGGCGTTGCCGGTGCGGACCGAGATGAAGCCGCCGGCCGCGACGATGCGGTCGAAGGCGCCCCGGTCCACGACCAGATCCTTGACGACGGGGAAGGCCGAGGCCCGCCAGGGCTCGATCGTCAATTCGGCCCCGTCCTGGAAGCTGCGCATGTGGAGCTGGCAGGTCGTCGTCGCGCGGCGGGGCCCGTGGGCGCTGCCGTCGATCACCACGCCGCACTGGCCGCAGATCCCCTCGCGGCAGTCGTGGTCGAAGGCGATCGGCTCGCGGCCCGACTTGATCAGCCGCTCGTTGACGACGTCGAGCATCTCCAGGAACGACATGTCGGTGCTGACGCCGCGAGCCTCTTCCCGGTAGGTTTCGAACCGGCCGGCGTCGGCGCGGTCCTTCTGCCTCCAGACGTGCAGCGTCAGGTTCAGGAACTTCTCTTCACCTTGTCCGGCCATCGCGAGACCTCTCGACTAGTGCGCTTGCGGGGGCGGAGAACGTCACGAACCGGCGCGTGCTCATTTGTAGCTGCGGGTCTGCAGGTGGACGGCCTCGAACGACAGCGGCTCGACGTGGCGGGCGGGGGGGGCGTCGTCCCCCTTGTACTCCCAGGCGGCGACGTGGCAGAAGTTCTCGTCGTCGCGCTGGGCCTCGTGGTCGGGGGTCTGGTATTCCTCGCGGAAGTGGGCCCCGCAGGACTCCCGGCGCTCCAGGGCGTCGAGGCAGAGGAGCTGGCCCAGCTCGATCAGGTCGGCCACGCGCCCGGCCGTCTCCAGCGACTGGTTCAGCTCCGTCTCCGTCCCGAGGACCCGGACCCCCCTCCAGAACTCCTCCTTGAGGGCGGGCAGCTTGGTCAGTGCCTCCTTCAGCCCCTCCTCGTTGCGGCCCATGCCGCAGTGGTTCCACATGATCTTGCCCAGCTCGCGGTGGAACTCGTCCGGCGTCCGGTCGCCCTTGATCGACAGCAGCCGCCGGGCGCGATCGGCGACGCCCGCCTCGGCCTCCCGGAACGCCGGGTGGTCGGCCCGGATCTTGTCGAAGGTCCGGACGGTGCCGAAGTAGTCGCCGATGGTGTAGGGGGCGACGAAGTAGCCGTCGGCCAGCCCCTGCATCAGGGCGCTCGCGCCCAGGCGGTTGGCGCCGTGGTCGGAGAAGTTGGCCTCGCCGAGGACGAACAGGCCCTCGATGGTGCTCATCAGGTTGTAGTCGACCCAGAGCCCCCCCATGGTGTAGTGGGAGGCCGGGTAGATGCGCATCGGGACCTTGTACGGGTCCTCGTCGGTGATGCGCTCGTACATGTCGAACAGGTTGCCGTAGCGCTCGCGGATGGCGTCCTCGCCCAGGCGGTCGATGGCGTCGGCGAAGTCGAGGTAGACGCCGAGGCCGGTCCGGCCGACGCCGCGGCCCTCGTCGCAGACCTCCTTGGCGGCGCGCGAGGAGATGTCGCGGGGGGAGAGGTTGCCGAACGCGGGGTACTTGCGCTCCAGGTAGTAGTCGCGCTCCTCCTCGGGGATCTGGCCCGGCGGGCGGCGGTCCCCCTGGGCCTTCGGGACCCAGATCCGGCCGTCGTTGCGGAGCGACTCCGACATGAGCGTCAGCTTGCTCTGGTAGTCGCCCGTGACGGGGATGCAGGTCGGGTGGATCTGGGTGTAGCAGGGGTTGGCGAACGCCGCCCCCTTCTTGTACGCCCGCCAGATCGCCGTGCCGTTGGCGCCCTTGGCGTAGGTCGCCAGGTGGAAGACCGTGCCGTAGCCGCCGGTCGCCAGGATCACCGCGTCGGCGACGTGCGACTCGACCGCGCCGGTCACCAGGTCCCGCGCCACGATGCCGCGGGCCTTGCCGTCGACGACGACCAGCTCCTGCATCTCGTGCCGGGTGTGCATCGCGACCGTGCCCAGGCCGACCTGGCGCTCCAGCGCCTGGTAGGCACCCAGGAGGAGCTGCTGGCCGGTCTGGCCCCGGGCGTAGAACGTCCGCGAGACCTGCGCCCCGCCGAACGATCGGTTGGCCAGCAGGCCGCTGTACTCGCGGGCGAAGGGGACCCCCTGCGCGACGCACTGGTCGATGATGTTGACCGACACCTCGGCCAGGCGGTGGACGTTGGCCTCGCGGGCGCGGAAGTCGCCCCCCTTGATGGTGTCGTAGAAGAGCCGCTCGATGCTGTCGCCGTCGTTCTGGTAGTTCTTCGCGGCGTTGATGCCCCCCTGCGCGGCGATCGAGTGGGCGCGTCGGGGGCTGTCCTGGTAGCAGAAGCAGGAGACCTTGTAGCCCAGCTCGGCGAGCGACGCCGCGGCCGAGGCCCCGGCCAGGCCGGAGCCGACGACGATCACGGAATACTTCCGCTTGTTCGCCGGGTTGACCAGCTTCATGTCGAACTTGTGCCGGGTCCACTTCTCGGCCATCGGGCCGGGGGGGACTTTCGAGTTCAGTTCCACGGGAGGCTCCTGATCACTGGGGCTGGGCCGGGGCGGCGGGGGTGTCGTCGGCGCGGGGGGCGGGGGCGTCCGCGGCGTCCCTGGGGGGGGCGAGGGCGGCGTCCGAGGTCGACGCCGGCGGCGGCGCGGCGTCCTCCGGGCCCACGACGCCGGCCATCACCAGCAGCGGGACCACGGCGAACCCGAGCGTCACGACCAGGGTGAAGACGGTCGCGACCGCGCGGCCGGTCGACCCGCGGCGGCCCTCGGGGAGCCCCAGGGTGAGCATCATGCTCCAGACGCCGTGCCAGAGGTGCAGCGCCAGCATGGCCATCGCCAGGACGTACATCAGCCCGACGAGCCCGCCGAGGCCGGTGACCACGTTGTGATAGACGTCGTGGGCGTCGAAGCTCGGGTGGACCGTCCCGGTGGTCAGGTGGAGGATGTGGAAGACGAGGAACGCCAGCAGCAGCGGGCCGGTGAGCTTCATCGACCGCGAGGCGTAGGACGCCGAGCGATACTCCTGCTTGCGGTAGCCCCGGGGCCGCGCCGCGGAGTTCTTGCCCAGCAGCGCGACGAACGCGTAGATGTGCAGGCCGACCGTCGCCAGCAGGCCGAGGCGGATGGCCCACAGCAGGGCCGGCTCCTTGCGGAGCAGCTTGGCGTAGTCGTTCAGCGCCTCCGCGCCCTGGAACACCTGGAGGTTGCCGAGCATGTGGCCCAGCACGAACAGCGACAGGGCGACGCCGGTCAGCGCCATGATCAGCTTCAGCCCGATCGAGGAGGTCAGGAACCTCTGGACTCGATTGCGGGGGGGGACCGGCCTCCGCTCCGCGGCGGGACTCGGGGCGACCGCGCTCATGGGGATTTCCTGTATGCCAAGGGACGGCCGGGGGGCGACCTCGTCGCGCGGCCGGCCCGGAAAACGTTGCGCGGGCGAGGGCCGGGGGTGCTCCGGCCTCGCCATCCGCTCCATTCTATGGGAATCGGCGCCGACGGGGGAGGAACCCGCGTCGAATCCCGGCGACGGGCCTCAGTGGGCCCCCTTGGTTGCCTCGCACAGCTCCGTGAGCACGCCGAACGTGCTCTTGGGGTGGACGAAGGCGATCTGGAGGCCGTGCGAACCCGCGCGGGGGGTCTCGTCGATCATGCGGAGGCCCTTGGCCTTCACGTCGGCGATGCGGGCGGCGATGTCGTCCACCTCCAGGGCGACGTGGTGCAGGCCCTCCCCCCGCTTCTCCAGGAACGCGGCGACGGTGCTGGAGGGGTCGGTGGGCTCCAGCAGCTCGAAGCGGACCGGGCCGACGCGGAAGAAGCCGACCTTCACCTTCTGATCGGCGACGACCTCCTCCCCCTCGAATTCGGCCCCCAGGACCTCGGTGTAATATCCCTTCTGCGCCTCGATCGACCGGACGGCGATGCCGATGTGGTTGACGGCCTTGACGTCGGCGGCGGCCATGGCGGGCTCCTTGTCCGGGTCTGTCCCGGATCGGTCTGGAAATGGTGGGGCCGCCGGGGCGTCGCGCCCCGGCGGCCGGCGGGTCATTCGAACTCGACGAGCACCTGCCCCTGCTTGACGGCGTCGCCGGCGGCGACGTTGATCCTGGCGATCTTGCCGGCGTCGGGGGCGGTGATGGAGGTCTCCATCTTCATCGCCTCGATGACGACGAGGACCTCGTTGGGCTGGATCTGGGCGCCGACCTCGGCCTCGACGCGGGAGACGGTCCCGGCGAACGGGCTGCGGCAGACCTTCGACTCGTCGGCGACCTGGTCGACGGCGGCCGACGGCGGCGGGGGGGCGACGGGGGCGGCGGGGACGCGGACGTGGCCGATCGGGGCGACGAAGCCGGGCTTGGCCCGCTCCGGCTCCGAGACCTCCACGTCGACCTCGTAGAGCTTCCCGTCCACGGTGATCTTGAGTTTCAAGGCTGGCTCCTCGCCGAGTTCAGGGCGTGCGACGCCTGGATGGTGACCCGGCCTTGCTGGGCCCAGGCGGCGGAGCCGAGCAACTGAATCTGCCGGATGTGGGCCTTCTTGCCGAGGAACGCCGCGATCGCCGCGGCGATGATCGTCATCGTGTGGTCGTCGGGCGCCGCGGTGGGCGCCGCCTGGGCGGCCGGGGCGGCCCTCGCGGCCTCCAGCGTCGCGACCCGCTCCCCCAGGCTGGCGACGTCGGCCCGGAGCGACTCCAGGAGCGCGACGACGTCGGCCAGGCTGGGCGTTTCCGTCTTCATCGGGATTCGCTCCGGGCGTTAGAGGGGGATGAGGCCGTGCTTCTTGGCGGGCCGCTGCTCGCGCTTGGTGTTGAGGTACTCCAGCGCCTGGGCCAGGTGCTTGCGCGTGTCGGCCGGCTCGATGATGTCGTCGACCAGCCGGCGGCCGGCGGCGACGAACGGGGTCGAGAAGGCGTCCTTGTACTTCTGGATCAGCTCGGCCCGCTTCGCCGCCCGGTCCTCGGCCGCGTCCATCTCCTTGCGGAAGACGATCTCCACGGCCCCCTCGGCGCCCATCACGGCGACCTCGGCCGTCGGCCAGGCGAAGACCCGGTCGGCGCCCAGGTCCTTCGAGCACATCGCCAGGTGCGCCCCGCCGAACGACTTCCGCAGGATCACCTGGATCTTCGGCACGGTGGTCGCCGAGTAGGCGAACAGCATCTTGGCGCCGTGGCGGATGATCCCGCCGTACTCCTGCTGCACCCCGGGCAGGAAGCCCGGCACGTCCACGAACGTGATCAGCGGGATGTTGAACGCGTTGCAGAACCGGATGAACCGCGCCCCCTTGTCGGAGGCGTTGATGTCCAGCGCCCCGGACATCACCTTGGGCTGGTTCGCCACGATCCCGACCGACCGGCCGAGGATCCGCGCGAAGCCGACCACCAGGTTCATCGCGTAGCCGTCCTGGACCTCCAGGAAGTCCCCCTGGTCGACGATCCCGGCGATCACGTCGCGGACGTCGTACGCCTGCTTGGGCTCGACCGGGACGATCTTGTTCAGGTCGGGGTTGGCGTCGACGTTGTTCGGGCAGTCGATCCGGGGGGGGTCCTCCAGGTTGTTCGACGGCAGGAAGCTCAGCAGGCGGCGGCAGGTGTGCAGCGCCTCCTGGTCGTCCTCGGCGACGAAGTGGACGACGCCCGAGTGGGCCATGTGGGCGTCGGCCCCGCCGAGGGCGTCGGCCGTGATCTGCTCGCCGGTGACCTGCTTGATGACCTGCGGGCCCGTGATGAACATCTGGGCCCGGCGGGTCATGATGATGAAGTCGGTCAGGGCCGGCGAGTACGCCGCGCCGCCGGCGCAGGGGCCGCTGATGATCGAGATCTGGGGGACGGCCCCGGAGAGCGAGACGTTCGTGAAGAAGACCCGGCCGTAGCCGGAGAGGCTGTCGATCCCCTCCTGCACGCGGGCCCCGCCCGAGTCATTGATGAAGACGAACGGGCTGCCGGTGTGCAGCGACATCTCCATCACCTCGGCCACCTTCAGCGAGTGGACCTCGCCGGCCGAGCCCCCCAGGACCGTGAAGTCCTGGCTCGCCAGGTGGACCAGGCGGCCGTCGATCGACGCCGCGCCGGTGACCACCCCGTCGGCCGGGACCTCCCGGCCCGCCATGCCGAACTCGGTCTGGCGGTGGGCGGCGAACAGGCCGATCTCCTCGAAGCTCCCCTCGTCCACCAGCGCCGCGACCCGCTCGCGGGCGGTGAGCTTGCCGTCCTTACGCTGCTTCTCCATGCGCGCCTCGCCCCCGCCCCCTTGCAGGTGGGCGCGGGCCGCGCGAAGCTCCTCGACGAGCTTCTCCATCGATTTCGGCGCCGTGCTCATGATACGGTCCCCTTTCTCGCCCCCGGCCGGGTCAGGCCGGCTGGACGGTCACCTTGTGCGTCTTGCCGCCGATCGACACGTCGTAGCTGACCGGGCCGGTGATCGACGCCGACCCGTCGGCTCCCTTGGCGGCGGCGGCCGGCGCGGCGGCGGCGACCGGGCTCTTGCACGGATCCTTCGGGCCCTCGGCCCGCGCGGCGAGGAACTTGGGGGCGACCTGCGGGAACATCGCGTAGGTCAGCGTGTCCTCCGGGCTTCCGTCGTGCCCCTTCAGCGCCTTGGCCGCCTGGTCGAGCGCCTCCCACTCGGGCTTGAGCAGGTCGGCGGGGCGCTCGGTGATCGACGTCTTCTTGGCGTGGTTCTCCGCCAGCTTCACGACCTCCGGGTTCCGCTCGCCGATCGCCTCGCCGTAGTAGCCCAGCATCAGGTCGGCGAACTCGCCGGTCATCGCCTTGTACTCGCCCATCAGGACGTTGAAGACGGCCTGCGTGCCGACGATCTGGCTCGACGGCGTCACCAGCGGCGGGTACCCGGCGTCCTTGCGGACCCGCGGCACCTCGGCGAGCACCTCCTTCAGCCTGTCGCCGGCGCCCTGCTGGCGGAGCTGGCTCTCCATGTTGGAGATCATCCCGCCGGGGATCTGGCTGTCGAAGATCTCCGTCTCCACGCCGTAGAACTTCGACTCGAACTCGGCGTACCGCGGGCGGACCTTGGCGAAGTGGTCCTTGATCTTCAGGAGCCGGCCCTTGTCCAGCCTGGTGTCGTACTCGGTCCCCTCCAGCATCTCCACCAGCGCCTCGGTCGGGTTGTGGCCGGGGCCCAGGGAGAGCGACGAGATGGACGTGTCGACGATGTCCGCGCCGGCCTCGATCGCCTTCATCAGGCTGACGAGCGTCACGCCGGTCGTCGAGTGGACGTGGACGTGGACCGGCATGTCCTGGCCGCACTTCTCCTTGATCCCCCGGACGATCCGGTAGGCCGGGTCGGGGCGGAGCAGGGCGGCCATGTCCTTCAGGCAGATCGACGCCGCCCCCATCTCCTGGAGGCGCTGGGCCAGCTCGACGAACCGCTCCACGGTGTGCAGCGGCGAGGTGGTGTAGCAGATGGTCCCCTCGGCCCACTTGCCCGTCCGCTTGACGGCCTCCATCGACCGCTTCAGGTTCCGCGGGTCGTTCAGCGCGTCGAAGACGCGGAAGACGTCCATGCCGTTCTCGGCCGACTTGTCGACGAACCGGTCGACGACCGTGTCCTCATAGTGCCGGTAGCCCAGCAGGTTCTGGCCCCGCAGCAGCATCTGGAGCCGCGAGTTGGGCATCAGCTTGCGGAAGGTCCGCAGCCGCTCCCACGGGTCCTCGTTCAGGAACCGGATGCACGAGTCGTACGTCGCGCCGCCCCAGCATTCGACGCTCCAGAACCCGGCCTTGTCGATGTCCTCGCATGCCGGGATCATGTCCTCCAGCGTCATGCGCGTCGCCAGGAGGCTCTGGTGGGCGTCGCGGAGCGCCAGCTCCGTGACCTCAACCGTGCGTGGCATCTTCGCGGACTCCTCGATGGTCCGTCCCGACGCGCCGCGCGTGCTCGCCCGGCGGGGGGCGGAGAGTTTCACAAGTCCAACCAGAGGGCGGGGGGGCCGGTATGATCCGGGGCCGCGCTCGTCGACTTGCGTGGGGAAGGGCGGCGGTCGGGGCTCCCTCGGATTGCCCGACCGCCATGTACACATCATAGTCGAAGGCCCGCCCGCGCACCACACGGCATGCCGCCCGAATCGCGATTTTGTCCCGAAATTTCCGTAGAGACTGGAAAGACGGGCGGGGGCCGCCGTCCGAGGCCGAGGGAGAGACGCGCATGCGAGAGGTTCGCCTGGAAATCGTCGTCCGGCCGACCGAGATCGACGTGAACGCCCACGTGAACAACGCCAAGTTCGTCGAGTACCTGGAGTGGGGACGCGAGGAGTGGTACGACCGCAACGGCCTGGAGTACGACAAGCTGAAGGCGATGGGGGCCGCGACGGTCACGGTGAACGTGAACGTCAACTATCGCAGCGAGTGCCGGCAAGGGGAAGTGCTCACCATCGTCGCCCGGCCGGGGAGGCTGGGGCGGACGAGCTTCGCCTTCGACCAGGAGATCGTCAAGGCCGACGGGACCGTCGCGGTCGACGCCGTCGTGACGCTGGTGACGATCGATCCCCGGACGCGCAAGCCGCGGGTCGTCCCGGAGGAGTTGGCGAGGGCGCTGACGCAAGCGTCATGAACGGCGGGCCGATGTCCCGCCGTCGCGGTCACGCCGGGTCGCCGGGGGCGGGGGCCTGGTCGCCGCGGAGCAGGGGGGGGAGGGGGTTGGCGGGGCGGTCGCGATCGCGTCGGCGTTCGGCGTCGGCGATCTCGTGGGCCTCCAGGGTCTCCCAGCGGTGCTCGGCCTTGATGGTGCGGATGGTGCCGGTGCGGGACCGCATGACCATGGATTCGGTGGTGGCGCCCTCGGGGCTGTAGCGGACGCCGCGGAGGAGCGAGCCGTCGGTGATGCCGGTGGCGGCGAAGAAGACGTCATCGCCCCGGACGAGGTCCTCGGTGGTCAGGACGCGGTCGAGGTCGTAGCCGGCGGCCAGGACGGCGGCGCGCTCGGCGTCGGAGCGGGGGCGGAGCCGCCCCTGGATCGCGCCGCCGAGGCATTTCAGGGCGGCGGCGGCGACGACGGCCTCGGGGGTGCCGCCGATGGTGTACATGAGGTCGAGGCCGGTGCCGCGGGTGGCGGCGGCGATGGCGGCGGCGACGTCCCCCTCGGCGAAGAGGTAGACGCGGGCGCCGGTGGCCCGGATCCGGGCCCGCGCCTCGTGATGGCGCGCGCGGTCGAGGCCGGCGACGGTCAGGTCCGCGACGGGCATCCCCTGGGCGGCGGCGCCGCGTCGGCCCTGCTCCGCGAAGGGGGCGGCGACGGC